>DASQZP010001027.1:0-4166 GCA_035638655.1 Bacteroidales bacterium | reverse complement strand
TGTTATTATCTGTGTAAATATTGTACTACTCCGGCTTTTTTAAATAATTCAAATACCAAAAAGAAATGGTCAGGTAGATCTGTCGATAATATAGTCATTGAAATGGAACAATTGGTCAAAGAGGATCAAATTCGGCAGGTTATTTTTTGCGATGATAATTTTATTAATAAAGGGAAGAGTAGCAGAGAAAAAGGTAATAAGCTGGCTGATAGCATTATTCAAAAAGAACTGAAATTAAAATTCTGGATTATGACCAGAGTAGATTGTTATGATAAAAACGATGACGATTTTGTCTTACACCTCAAAAGGGCTGGTTTATGGGGTATTTTTTTAGGTCTTGAAACAGGATCGACAAAGGTCATAGAAGATCTGAATAAACGAACTACGATTGAAAAAAACATAGAAACAGCCAGGCTGTTTAAAAGAAATAATATTATGATTGAGGTTGGATTTATAAATTTTTATCCAACATCAACTACTCAGGATTTATTAGATAACCTTGAATTACTCTACCAATTAAATGAAGCTAATTATTTCAATTACTTTTCTAATAAATTGCAATTATATCCTGGAATTCACTTAATACATGAATTAAGAAAAAAGGGTCTTTTGGTTGAAAATTACAATTATAAAAAAACAGATGGCTATAAATTTGAACATCCGGAAGTATTTGAACTATATAAAACGGTTAAATTTGTTGCTTCTAAATTGAGATCTCATGATTTGATTATTTGGAACTATAAGAGATTATATCAGATAACTGTAGAATTAGTAAATTTTAAAGAGAATAACGAGAGTAATACCGTCTTAACCAATCTGATTTCAGCAAGAGATGCCATTTATTCATGTTTATCAGAAGTAAATACTATTAATTATAATTTTATGCTAAAATATTTGGATACTAATCTTAATAAATCTTCTAAAAGCAATCTCATGAATGCTCATTTGGAAGCAGTGAATATAGCAATTGACAAAACTATCGTTCCTCTTGTTTCATTGTTCGAAATAAAAGATTATTTACTGCCCTCTTTAGATAAAACATTCTTGGAAGAATTTTTCAAATCCTCATTGTATCAAAGAATTGATGAAAAAGAATACTGCTATGGGTAGGGAATACTTTGATGAATGGTATTTTATCGTATATAATGAAGAAGTCAATAATTCAAAATCAAAAGAGGATGCATTAAGAATTACCAAATTGCTCGACTTGGATACTAAAGATACAGTTTTGGATCTTTGTTGCGGTTGGGGAAGACACATTGTTCATCTTTCATCATTAGTTGAGAAAGTATGTGGATTGGATAATAGCGACTTTTTTTTAGAATTAGCGCACGAAATAAGGAACTCCCTAAATGTTGCCAATATTGGATATGTTAAATCCGAGATGAGTGATATTCCTTATCCACTTGGATATTTCAATAAAGTGTATAATCTTCATACGAGTTTTGGTTATTACGATTCTGATCATAAGAATCAAAAGGTATTTGCTGAAGTTTCTCGTGTGCTTAAGAGAGGGGGTAAATTTCTATTAGAGATGTTTAATCCAGTTAAATACCTGAATTTAAAATCAGTATCGATAAAAAAAACATTGAATACTATTTTAGAAAGTTACGGAAATGACCCTATCATTAGAAAACTGTGTGTTGACACTTTTAAAGGTGGAGAGTATACTATTACTTCAGAACCCGTAATACACAAAACTATTAAGACAGTAGAGCAGTATAGGGTTATTGAGTATAATGGTAAACTCTTAAAAAGAATTACTTATAGAATTATGATATACAAATTAAAAGAATTGGAAGAGATGTTAAATTCCACTGGTTTAACTATTAAACAAATTTACGGTTCGCTTGAGGGAAAAGTTTATAATAAAGATTCAGATAGGTTGGTATTAATTAGCGAAAAATGTAAAGATTATGGCAAATAAAAGTTTAGAGAGTTGCCTTTTTGTTAATTTAGATAATATGGAGCAATCGTATTTCCATTTTGGAATAATTATATAAATCGTAGAATCAACTCAAATCAAAGGATTAATACTATGGCAAACCAACAAGAAAACTCATCGTCAATCCCAGATTTAGCACGCGATATAGAGATATGTCAAAAAATTAAAAGACAATTAATTGAAGAACTTAAGAATAATAACTTATTTCAGGGTGAACAACATATTGATTTGGGGGAACTGGTAAAAATGAAAGAAAAAATAGAAGCTATCATCAAATTAGAAAAGAAAAAACAGGAATTAATGACTGAAATTCAAAAGTGATCGAGTCTCAGATAATAGTTAATAGTGCTATATCTTTTAGTGAATTTTTACTCATTGCCATTGGATTTTCCATAATCTACAAAATAACAAAATTCTTTCACTTCGCCCACGCTATAGTCTTCACATTTGGAGCCTACTTCGCTTTCTTATTCAACCAAATATTCAATATCTCACTTTTTATCTCGATCCCATTTGCCATTATTGCTGCTTGTCTGCTAGGTTGCTTAATGGAATGGTTCATCTACAAACCGCTTCGAAAGAAAAACTCTACGTCGCTTGTTTTATTACTTACATCTCTCGGTATTTATATTGTGCTGCAAAATGTCATCTCGATGGTTTTCGGAGATGATACCAAATCCATCCGCACATGGCAGGTGAAAGAGGGGCTGAATGTGTTTGGAGCGCGGATTACGGAAGTGCAGATAATTATTATTATTTCAAGCATTGTTTTGGTGTCGCTGGTGGCTGGTTACTTGTACCTGGCGAAAACCGGGAAAGCGATGAGGGCGGTAGCGAGTGATCCGGAACTGGCGAATGTCTCCGGGATGAATAGTGACAAGGTTATTTTAACAGCGTTCGCCAGCGGCTCTGCGCTTGCGGGGATTGCTGGTATCCTGGTCTCCCTCGACGTCGATATGACGCCCACAATGGGCATGAATGCGCTGCTCATGGGGGTGGTGGCTATGATAATCGGCGGAGCCAATAGCATCCGCGGCATAGCACTTGGCGCTTTGTTGCTGGCAACGGCACAAAACCTCGGGGTCTGGTATATCAGCTCCCAGTGGCAGGATGCGATTGCGTTTGGGCTGTTGCTCGTTTTCTTACTGTTTAAGCCGGAAGGGTTTATGGGGAGGAAAATCCGAACTGCGGAAATTTGAAAAGACAGTTACTGGTTGCTGGTGGCTGGCAACTGGCGGAAAACCGGCGATTTTTTGTGTTTTGTGATGAATTGGGGATTAAGAGGATGATAGAATCAGTTACTGGTCACCGGTTGCCGGCAGCTGGTAAAAGATGGAGGATATTTTGGGTTTAGAACAAGGGTTGAATTAGGGAAATACGGGGGATAGTTACTGGTTGCTGGGTACTGGTTACTTGTTAAAAGATGGAGGATATTTTGAGTTTAGCGGGTGGTCAGCATTATGAGGATGATGGGAATAGTTACTGGGTACTGGCGAAAAACCGGGGAGTCACTGGTGTTTAGTAGTAGATGGATGTTAGGAGAATAGTTGAGTTACTGGTTGCTGGGTACTAGTTACTGGTGAAAGCCCGGCGGTTTTTTGTGTTTTGTGATGAATTGGGGATTAAGAGGATGATAGAATCAGTTACTGGTCACTGGTCACTGGTTGCTGGCAGCTGGGAAAAGATGGAGGATCTTAACAAAAAGGTAGTCAGTTTGGAGGATGAGGATACTATAGACTGTTACTGGTTGCTGGTTTCTTGTTGCTGGTGAAAAGATGGAGATTCTTTTTAATGAGGTTGTTGGTTGGAAGAATGAGGGTTCTGCAAGCAGTTGCTGGTTGCTGGGTACTTGTGAAAAGATGGAGACTCTTGACAATGAGTTGGTTGGCATGATGAGATATTTAGAAAGAATGATTGGCAGAATGGATGCCTGTGAGATACGAATTGGAAAAAACCCCCATGATTCGTGAGCGAGCGACCAGAAACCAGTCACCAGAAACCAGCCACCAGAAGCAAGCCACCAGCTTCCAGCGATCAGAAACCAGTCACCAGAAACCAGCGACCAGCCGCCAGTGACCAGTAACCAGCCAGCCACCAGAAACCAGCCACCAGAAACCAGCCACCAGAAACCAGGAGCCGGGATTGAGTTATAAAAAGCTGCAAATTTGGCAGATGTCGAGGGAACTTACTATTGACATCCATCGGATGACTCTCACCGAAC
>DASQZP010001026.1:0-8635 GCA_035638655.1 Bacteroidales bacterium | reverse complement strand
CTACAAGGGCAAACCGCGTATGGACGTGAATATTACAGGTTCGGGAAAGCTCCGCAGCTTGTAGAAGTTATAGGGTGACAATCCTTGCCATGCTTGTGTGGGGGCCTGGTGTGGGCAAGGATCACGCACGACCGGCTGGTGGCTAAGCTTGTCAGAGTGGCGTAACAAGGAAAGTTACAAAGTGACAAAGGAATCATACGTTTCATTAATCAAGTTGCCCGGGATGCTATATGCTCCATTGCCACAGAAGATATTTGGGTATGACGGACAAGTTCTGAGTATCCGGTAATAATGAAACAAGGCAAGTCATAATATTTGAAATGCGAGTCAATGTGTCACCTTGTCACTTTGTCTCCTTGTTACTTTGTCACCTTGTCACCTTGTTACCTTGTCACCTTGTTACCTTGTTACCTTGTCACTTTGTCACTGTGTCACTTATTTATTCCCTGATAACAATCACTTCCCCATTAACACCCAGCTTAATGATTCCGGAAGGTTTTGAGCGGGAAATTTCATCCTGCCGCCATTCAGCCACATAATCAACACCCTGCAATATTTCTTCAGATATTTCATCAAAAATGGCAGGAGCAGGCTGACTGCTGATATTGGCTGATGTTGATACGATGGGCTTACCAAAACGGGCAATTAGCCGGTTGCAAAATTCATCTGAAGTAATCCTGATACCAATACTCTGGTCCCCGGCAACCAGATTGGGGGCCAGGTTTTTTGCTCCGGGATAGATAATGGTAAGGGGATTAACAGCCTGTTCAATCAGGTCGAAGGCAATATCAGGTACCTCCTGCATATATTGAGACAACCTACCGGCATTGTCCAGCAACACCAGCATGCTTTTCCGCTCAGGACGTTGCTTCAGGGTATATATTTTCCCGACAGCATCCTCTCTGGTTGCATCACATCCGATCCCCCAGACAGTGTCTGTCGGATATAATATAATTCCGCCATTCCGG
This sequence comes from Bacteroidales bacterium, assembly GCA_035638655.1. Classification (GTDB taxonomy): domain Bacteria; phylum Bacteroidota; class Bacteroidia; order Bacteroidales; family DASQZP01; genus DASQZP01. The sequence continues at coordinate 7,667 of DASQZP010001026.1, read as the reverse complement.
AGTATTTCCAGTGATTTTTTTATTGCTGTTTCCATTATTTCATTACTTCCTTATAAATTTTCATAAGCCTGCCGGAAATGATGTTTTCCCGGAATTTTAAGGTATGCTGGTGACCTTCAGTAATCATCTTTTTCCGTAGTTCCGAATCACCAATCACCATCCGGATTGCCTCGGTAAGTTCCCCGACGCTTTCCGGGTCGGTATAAAGTGCCGCCTTCCCTCCTGCTTCGCTAAAACAGCTTCCCTTTGAAGTAATAACAGGCACCCCTGAATTCAGGGCCTCAAGAATAGGAATACCAAATCCTTCAAACATGGATGGATAAACAAATACAGTAGCCATCTGGTAGATAGCCGGAAGATCTTCCAGAGGCACGCCATGAAGCAAATATACATGCTCCATTTTTTTCTCATGGATATACTGTTTGACTGTTTCCAGATAAGGCGTAGGCTTACCAACAACCAACAGAGGCATATCAATGCCGCCTGTATGCATGGCTTTTACCACATTCAGCAGGTTCTTTCTTGCTTCGATAGTACCTACATACAATACAAAGGAAGAAGGTAAATCATATTTATCACGTATTGGTTTTTTAATTTCTTCGGTAAGACGTGGGTAATAGAGCGGATTACACCCCTGATATACTACCTCTATCTTCTCCGGGGCTATTTCGAGGAATTCCACCACATCTCTTTTGGTTTGTTCGCTAACTGCTATTACTTTATCAGCTATATTGCAACTATATAATGTTTTCCTGGCATAAATTTGACGGTCGATCGATTTGTAATATTCAGGGTATCTGAAAAAGATAAGGTCGTGAATGGTCACCACTTTCCCCATTTTTGTATTCCGCAACCTGCCAGGCAATTCATTGCTTAATCCGTGGTACACATCTATTTTGTCTTTCTTAAGCTGCCCGGCCAGCAGATAGGTTCGCCAAAGAGAGGACATTTTTTTTGCAAAAACTGTTCCCGGAGTTATTTTTTTAACTTTCCCGTATACCGGAAAAGTGATCTCATCATGGCCTGAAGGTGTATAAAGAAAATAATTGTTGGTAGGCTGAAATTCAGTCATTAACTGAATGACTCCCCGACTGTAATTTCCCAGACCACTCCGGTTAAAATATGCCCTTTTGGCATCAAACCCTATTCGCATGTGTTGTAAATTATTGTATTAAACGGCTACATTATATTCCCTTAATGCATCATTCAAAGATGTTTTCAGGTTGGTTGATTCCTTACGTTTCCCAATGATCAGGGCACAGGGAACCTGGTATTCACCTGCCGGGAATTTTTTGGTTCGTGTGCCGGGAATTACGACAGAACGAGCAGGTATGATACCTGTGTACTCCGTTGGTTCACTTCCTGTTACATCAATTATTTTAGTTGATTTTGTGAGCACAACATTCGCCCCCAGCACTGCTTCTCGCTCCACACGAACACCTTCAACCACGATACAACGTGATCCGACAAAGCAATTGTCTTCGATAATGACAGGTGCGGCCTGCACGGGTTCAAGAACCCCGCCAATGCCTACACCCCCACTCAGATGAACATTTTTCCCAATCTGCGCGCACGATCCGACGGTAGCCCAGGTATCTACCATGGTTCCTTCATCAACATAAGCACCGATATTCACATAACTGGGCATCATAATCACCCCTTTGGCTACATAGGAACCATAACGAGCAATGGCATGAGGAACAACACGGACTCCAAGCTCACCGTACCCCTTTTTCAAAGGAATTTTATCATGAAATTCAAATGGAGCAGCTTCAATTACTTCCATCTTCTGTATAGGGAAATAAAGTATTACGGCTTTTTTAACCCATTCATTAACCTGCCAGCCACCTTCTTTTGGCTCAGCTACCCTTAATTTTCCAAGATCGAGTTGATTGATGACTTCGCGTATAGTTTGTTGGACTTCAACTTCACTAAGCAATTCCCTGTTTTCCCATGCTTGCTCAATGACATCTTTCAGCTTTTCATTCATTTTAGGTAATGGTTTTTTGAGATTAAATGATATTAATACTTTCAACAGGATATTTTCTGCAAATTGCAAAGATCAATATTTTTCTGATAATACCCTTTTAAATTTCGGCTTTCGACAGGCTTTTCAATAATGAGATCCTTTTTTACTAACAAAATACAATGATAGTAGTTTAGCTGCATTTACCAAAAAACACAGAAATAAAAAGGTCTCTGTTTCAGCTCTGAGACACTTTGTTTAGAATTGTTCTATTTAGAGTCAGTCAATAAAGTCAAGTGTTTGGATCATAATGTTCGAGAACAAAGCCTGTTCCGTTCTAAACGGGAGCGTGCAAAAATTTTAATCCGCAGTATACTGATGTATATGAGGAATTAAAATTTTTGCAACAACGCAGTTATCGAACATTATGGATAGACACTATTTAGTTTTTTCAAAATATATTCCCATATTTGTAAGGAAAGCAACTAAATTATTAACACTTTAATCTTTAACTACGAATAATTTATTAAATATGAAAGATGCGATTGCGATATTATGTGCTGGGGGTCCTGCGCCTGGAATTAACACTGTAATAAGTTCAGTAACAAAAATTTTTATTAATAATGGATTTTCCGTTATAGGCATAAATGGCGGGTTTAAAAGTCTGATTGCAGATGAACCTGATTATGAATACCTGGATTTTGATTATGCCGATCGAATATACAGCAGAGGAGGTTCAGCCCTTAAAATGAGCAGGTATAAACCCAAAGATGATGAATTCAAGACTGAATTTTTTGAAAAGAACAATGTCAAGCTGCTGGTAACCATTGGCGGAGATGATACTGCTTCAACAGCCAACCGGTTGTCAAAATATCTGGTTGAAAAGAAACTGAATGTATCGAATATTCATGTTCCAAAGACGATTGATAATGACCTGCCGCTTCCGGAAGGAACGCCAACCTTTGGATACCACAGTGCCAAAGAGGAAGGTGTACGACTGGCCACCACGATTTACGAAGATGCCCGTACCAGTGGCAACTGGTTTGTTGTTTCAGCAATGGGACGTGAAGCGGGACACCTGGCCTTTGGAATAGGGACTGCCTGTCATTATCCGATGATCATTATTCCGGAAATGTTCAACAAAACAAAAATCACTTTCGATAAAATCACCAACCTGGTAATCAGCTCGATGGTTAAACGCAGGATCATGGGCATTGATTACGGTGTGGTTGTAATCAGTGAAGGAGTTTTTCATTTTATGAACGACGAAGAGATTATTGCCACCAATATCAATTTCACTTACGATGACCATGGGCATCCGGAACTGGGAAATGTGAGTAAGTCGCATATCTTTAATATGCTGGTACAGCAAAAACTGAAAACCCTTCGCATTAAGGTGAAAAGCCGTCCGAATGAGATTGGTTATGAACTCAGGTGTTGCCGTCCTATTGCCTACGACCTGGCTTATGCAACAGTACTCGGGCTGGGTGTATATACACTGTTCAAAGATGGCCAGACTGGCTGTATGGTAACTTCCGACCGGAAAGGAGAAGTAGCACCTCTATTCCTTAAGGATGTTGAGGATGAAAATGGTACAGTAAAGCCACGTTTAGTTAATATAAATTCCGATAAAGCGCAACTTGTTTTCAACAATAACCTGCATTACCTGACCAAGGCAGATTACCGGGCAGCCAAAAAATATGTCCAAAACCCGGCAGAGTTTGATTTCAAAAAAATTCTTGGATGGTAATTTTTTTGTGAAAAAACACCCGGAGGTAATGACAGCCTTCGGGAAATCAAGGTTTGGACCAATATTTTATTATACGGGTCTATTGTAATTAGAAATTATTCAACTAATTTTAATGATAATTTTTATTCATACACTTTAAACTGCGCAATATGGTTGAAATCAAGAAAAAGAAGGGAACCATCGCCATCCTGACCGGAGGTGGAGATGTACCAGGGCTCAATCCGGCAATCAGGGCTATTACCATCCGGGCATTACGTGAAGGCTATCAGGTACTGGGTCTGCGCAGAGGATGGGCTGGTATAATGGCTCTTAACCGGGATAAGAAAGCTGACAACAGCGACAAATACATAGCATTGACTGAGGAAATTGTAAACAAGGCAGGCCGCACTGGCGGCACCTTCCTGCACACTTCACGTACGAGACCCAGTCATGTACCAAAACATAATGTACCAGAACATCTGAAGGACAAGTACACTGACGAAATGAATGATCTGACTCCGGAAGTGCTTAAAAATCTTGATTTTCTGGGCGTAGATTACCTGATTCCGATTGGTGGTGATGACACCTTAAGTTATGGAGTAAGAATGTACCAGGAGGGGGTGAAAGTAATTGCCATACCCAAAACCATGGACAATGATGTTCCCGGAACTGATTACTGTATTGGTTTTAGTACATGTGTTACACGTACCATAAACATGACCAACACATTGCGTACCTCAGCCGGTTCTCATGAACGTATTCTTGTACTGGAAGTTTTTGGCCGCTATGCCGGATTTACTGCTATGCTTCCTACAATGGCCGGAGCAGCCAATCGTTGTGTAATCCCTGAACATAAATTTGATGTGGAAAAGCTTACCCATCTGCTGATTGAAGATCGCGAACGTAACCCAAGCAAATATTCAGTTGTACTGGTTTCAGAAGGAGCTACTTTTGCCGGCAGTAAAGACATGATGTTCCAGAGTACTGAGAAGGATGCTTACGGACATGCCAAACTGGGGGGTATAGGTGATGCAGTTGCGCTAAAAATCAAAGAATTGTCTCCAAAATTCTGCGGTGGTAAAAAAATCAACCTGATTACCCAGCAACTTGGATACCTCGTTAGAGGCGGGGATCCTGATGCTATTGATTCAATTGTTCCAATGGCTTATGGTAATCTGGCGCTTGACCTTATCCTGAAAGGCATCCACGGTCGACTGGTGGTACTGCGCAACGGGCGCTACGACAATGCACCCCTTGATGTAGTTACCAGTTCAAAGAAACTGGTTGATATCAAGAAACATTACAGTACCGACCGGCTCAGGCCATTATATAAAAGCTTTGAATTCCAGCCGCTCTTTATCATGACCGGAGGTTCCTGAAAAAAATGAATTATAAAACTTAACTGAAAGCTGCCCGTTTGGGCAGCTTTTTTTATTTCTGAACATATATCCATGCATCTACCGATGCACTTGAACGGGCTGCAAATAAGGCTCCTTTAGCCGACTTGAAATTATTATGTGAGGAAGCCGTCACCAGGTTAAACCCATTGTCGGTTTTAATAATATTGCCATCAAAACCAAGTTTCCTCATCTTATTTGCATAGTCTTCAGCGTAACCGGGATTATGAAAACTGCCCAGTACAACATAATAGGTACCGGCTACTGCAGTTTTCTTATGACTTTTATACAGCTTCTCAATTGAATCGACCCTGGAATCGGCCTCTTTTTTGATCCGGTTTAACTCAAGCCTGTATCTTATTGAATCCGCCTTGATAATGCTATCCAGCCGGGCACTATGCTGAAGCAGGGTATCCACGTCATTTGAAAATAGTGGTTGTTTATCTCCTACATTACATCCGGCAAATATCAGCAGGGAAAATAATAAACAGGTAAATCCTGTTTTATTTTTATTTCTTTTATTATATATATTCTTCATTTCAGGTTTTTTTCAATATTATATTTTTCTAAACTATACTGTCGGATTAACTGTTATTAATTAAAAAACAGATCTTAACTAACAAAAATTGCTTATTGAGCTGCAAAAGTAAAAAATTAGAACTTCAAATACTTACTTTTCAGTTACTAAAATACGTTATTGCATGTTTTACTATAGAATAAAAAAAGAGCTTTATCTAAATTCTGTTAAATTTGCAGGTATCGGATCCTTATTAATAAATTAGATAGGAGTATCCTGTATAACAGTGAAATCAGGGTAAGGCAGGAAGAAAAATTCAATATAAGAGTTGACAGTATTTAATATCATTGAACCTATAACTATTAAAACCTAAAAACGCACCATTATGGTTAAATTAGCAACTAATTATCTGGGTCTTAATTTAAAGAACCCGCTCATCGCCGGTAGTTCCGGACTAACTGATACTGTTTCCGGTATTCTTGATCTTGAAAAACAAGGTGCGGGCGCTGTTGTATTAAAATCGCTTTTTGAAGAAGAAATTTTGCTGGAAATGGAAGGTAGTCTGCAAAAAATGGCTTCAAACGGAGACATCTATCCCGAGACGCTTGAGTTTTATGAACATGAAGATACTGAAAAGGAGTCAACACTAGAGTACCTTGATCTGATCAGGGAAGCCAAAGCAAAAGTTCAGATTCCCGTTATTGCCAGCATAAACTGCATGACGGCCTCTCAATGGACCTATTTCCCTAAGCAAATCGAAGCAGCCGGTGCCGATGCCCTGGAGCTGAATGTTTTTGTATTGCCTTCTGATTTTGACAAAACACCTGAAGAAAATGAAAGTGTATATTTTGATATTCTGAAAGAAATTAAAAAGCAGGTTACTATTCCGGTTGCCCTGAAGGTCAGCTATTACTTTTCTTCTTTAGCTTCTTCGCTCAAAAAATTTTCTGAAGCAGGTGCTGACGGCCTGGTTCTTTTTAACCGGTTCTACAGTCCCGACTTTGATCTGGATAAAATGGAAGTTACTTCTTCGCATGTACTTAGTTCTCCTGCAGACCTGCCCATTTCTTTGCGATGGATTTCCATCATGTCAGGCAGAGTGAATTGTGACCTGGCCGCCTCCACCGGCGTGCATGACGGCGAAGCATTGATCAAACAAATTCTTGCCGGAGCGAATGCAGTGCAGGTAGTGTCGACGCTTTACCGGAACGGTCCCGGACAAATCGACGTCATGCTGAAAAAACTTACCTCCTGGATGGAGGAAAAAGGATATTCTACCCTGGAGGAATTCAGAGGTAAGATGGCCCAGAAAGCCAGTTCCAATCCCGCTGCTTTCGAAAGAGTACAGTTTATGAAATATTTCAGAGGATACCATCCTGCCGGATAAATCAAGAAAACACCTGTTTCTATGGAAGCACTTAAAGAAGCAAGATTTTATAATTTTAATCAGGAAGGACGAATAATCTGCACACTCTGTCCGCACCGGTGTTCTATTGCAAAAGGTAAAACAGGTGTTTGCAGGGTAAGAAGACATACAGGCAACCAGCTGACTGCTGAAAGTTATGGGCTTGTCAGTGCACTCAATTTTGACCCGGTTGAAAAAAAACCACTTTATCACTTTTTCCCGGGCCAGCTTGTTTTTTCTGTTGGTACTATTGGCTGCAATCTCAATTGCTCATTTTGTCAGAATTGCGACATCAGCCAGATCGGAATAGAGGATGCTCCCAACCTGAAACGTTTCACCCCTGAACAGGTAATAGATATTTCACTTACCCGCCCGGAGAATATTGGCCTTGCGTTTACATATAATGAACCTTCCATATGGTTCGAATATGTTTATGATACGGCGAAACAGGCAAAGGACCGGGGACTCAAAACCATCATGGTAAGTAATGGTTTTATTGAAGAAAAACCCATGGAGGAATTGCTGCCACTAATTGATGCATTTAATATTGACCTGAAAGCTTTCTCTGAAGATTTTTATCGCAAAGTAACCGGTTCCAGGCTTGCCCCCGTCAAAAACCGGCTCAGACAGATACGAAAAGCAGGAAATCATCT
>DASQZP010001025.1:0-2743 GCA_035638655.1 Bacteroidales bacterium | reverse complement strand
GTTTTGTGGTGTGTTGCCTGGGAGACTTTGGATTTACAAGGGAATCAACCAAGTCTAAATAAATATGTTTTTTAACATCCCAGTTGTTTTTTCCAACAAATTTCAGGGCATTTTGGGAGAGTTTATCCCGCAATTCTTCATTATTTATAAGCTCCAGCATAGATTCCGATAGATCTTTATCATTTCCGGGTTCGAAATATTTCACTATCGACTCGCCAAAATAATATTGATCGATTTTGGTTTTCGAAACGACAATGGGTACACCGAGGCTCATAAATTCTAATGTCTTTGTACTAAACGCCTCCCCGCCAAAACAATCATTTCTTTTAGGTATAACCCCAAGGTCTGAATTTGCCATAATGCCCGCAATTTCATTTACCGACACTGAATCTTTCAAAAACACTCTATTCTCTAATCCAAGTTTTTTTATTAAAAAGGTCAATTTTTTTTGGGCAGGGCCCCCACCGTAAATGTGGAATTCTGCTTTTGGAACCCGGTCTTTTAATAATCCAAAAGCTTTAACTGCAATGTCAAGGCCCTGATGCCAGTTTAATGTTCCGGGATACAAAACAATAAATTTCTTTTTATTTCGAATTAAATCTCTTTTAAAAAATATTGAATTGTCCGGGTAGTTCATAATGGTAGTACATTTATTTTCATTTACTGATCGTGAAATTAGGGTTTTGTACCAAATATGGTTAGAAATAATAACATGATCCGAAAATAATATTGAGATTTTTTCAATAAAAACGAGGAGTTTGAACATAAAGGATTTATTGCTTGTGTCAAATTTGCTCTCATAAAATTCGGGGACAATATCATGAATATCTAAAATGATTTTAGCGCCAAATATCTTTGGAATTAAAGCTGCAAGCACCTCGAAATCAGGAACAGAATGGACATGAATTAAATCATATGGCTTTTTCCAGTGTTTGTAAGATAAAAAAACAAATGATTTTAAAAGAAACATTAACAATCGAAATAAGTATGTTATTTTCTTTTTCTCATTTTTTTCTCTTTCTTGGACCCTAAATACTTTAACACCTTGCACCATATCAAAAGAAACTTGATTTTTTCTCTTTAAAGCAATCACATCTACTTGATCACCTCTTTTTACTAGAGTTTCTGCATATCTCCGAACCCGGTTATCAGAATCGTAAAAAGTATAACCTATCATGCAAACTCTCATTTATAATCTATCCTTATATTAATAAATTTTTTTAAAACCACTTGAATCTCCATATTTAGTCTAACCAAATCTCACTAATCCATCAAATTGAAGTTTTACAATAATCTTTCCCACCTTTAAACAGTATTTAAATATAACACATCCTTTAGGAACGTGCATGTTTCAAAAAATATGTCGCAGTCATTTTTGAAGAACTCCGCTGCAAAACAAACAAAATTTAAATGCGTTAAGCTTTTATTATTCGATGACATAATCGAGCGATCTCTTTGGGCAATGCATGGTAATAATCACCTTCATATTTGGCTTTTAGGTATTTTAAGAACTCAATATATTTGTGAACCGGATACTCTTCCACCCTCAATTTATTTCCGGTAAAGCTCATGTAATCTGAGTGGGTATTTAACAAAGCCATTCCTTGTTTTTGAACGATCCAATCCAGTTTCTTTTTCCAGATATCGATGGTTTTCTCCTTCATCAGGATAAACAAAGTAAAATCCTGGGGTAATGTATAAGGCAGTTCGACAAATCCGTTCTCGTTGGATTTATTTTTCATATAAAATGGAAAAATGGTGCCAATACCATGAGGCTGGGGTTCAAACGGATCTGTGTCAAAAGTGGATGTACAATGCTTTACATTCAAATCGTAAAGCCATTCAGGATTTCGGAGCATGGACGGTGTTGTAAACCCTTCTACATTCCACTCCTTGATATATTGATTAATCTGAATAGCTCTTTCTTCAAATATTTTCCTTGAGGAAAAAAGCTTTCCATCATGCTTCAGCCCGTGCACACAGACTTGAAACCCCTTTTTAGAAATATCTTTAAGGAGCGTTTTCGATACTACATATCTTTCAGGAACAAAATTAAAGGAAGATCGAAACCCTAATTTTTCTTCAATCTCCATTAATTGATAACACTTGTCGTGCCCTTTCTGAGTATCCACATCGTGTGAAAGGACCAAAGCAAATTTCTTGTTTTCCGGCCAGCCTTCCCAGCCTTTGGGTAGTTTACCGGCGTTGGGATCTATGGGCCAGATGTGGTTATTCGTTTTTAGTTTATAACGGACAATCTGCCTGCGGAGGAATATTTGCAAACGCCTTGGAATGAGGGGTTTGATTGTGTAGAATATTTTGTTTTGAATCATAGGTTATTGGTCCAAAGCTGATGGCTTTAAGGCTTGGAAGATAGGAAGCCGGGAGGCTATGATGCTATGAAGTCGGGAAGCATGTAGGATAGGATGCTTGGAGGCCTGAAGGCTATAATGCTTTGAGTAGCTGATTTCATTTTTTATTACCCCTAACAGATTCATAAAACCTCCAAAGTTTTTTACCTAACTTTTCATATCCTTTTTTAATATTATCGTATTCATTATCTGACAAATATTCCAATCGATGAGAAAAATATATCAAATATTTCGTTTCAGCCAATGAGGCTAAGCTAATGTTGATAAAGTGAGACAACTCTTTTTCCCCTTTTCTTGAATACCCCTCAACAATGTTCGTTGGAACGGATAGAGCTGCCCTTCTTATCTGGGATGTGATGCCATATATTTCT
>DASQZP010001024.1:0-12460 GCA_035638655.1 Bacteroidales bacterium | reverse complement strand
GGTTGTACTTTTCCTCACCCAGTACTTTTTTCAACGCTTCACGCATTGTTTCCTCATTGGCCGGATAACCATCAATGAAATTTTCCATGTGCAGCATCCCGCCAAGTCCAAAACCACGAAGATATACGGTGTCTCCTTTTTGATTCACAATCTGGTCACCGGCAACCTGCAGCCAGTTTTCATCTGTCAGGTTATTATTATTTGCTTTTTCTCCGTTGCAGCCTGATAATGAAAGTATCAACGGAAGAAATAAAATCAGCAGTAAGCTAGTTTTTTTCATTTGTTTATAATTTAAATTAAACAGAATTTCCTTGTCTCTTTGTTTCCTTTTTACTTAAGTTACTCGCTCACACAATTCCGTCGCGCAAAGCTGCTCGTGATCCTTGCCCTCACCTGCCCCCCACAAACCCAAGGCAAGGATTGTTACCTTGTTACTTTGTCACTGTGTCACATTTCCCGGATAAGCACCTACATACACTTCATAACCCTTCGGCAGTTCCAGCAACTTCCTGAACTCAGCAGGCAGTTCAGCTCCCGCTTCCTTAGCGGGGAAATTTTTATTCAGCTGAAAATTGTATAGTTCAGCGCTTTTGAACAAGGGCATGTTATAACTTTCGAAGACCTGGCTGTGTTTTGAGGAACCTTTGAAAACCTGCTGCAAACCAGTTAACGACCGGATATCAGACTGACAATGCTCCTCCGGAGACGGGCTCCAGTAAACAAGAGTCGGGAAACCATTGTATTTATCCCTTACATAAACATTATGGTCGTACTGTTTCAGTGGAGATTCGTTGAGTTTCTCACACAGGTCCGGATCCTGCCAGACCAGCATAAGGGGCCGTATAAAATTTTTGTCACCGGTAAGCAGGTTATTCACAAAGACATGTCCGTAGCGTTCATCCACATCCGGTCCGGTGGTTGGGTGCCAGCCAAAATGATCACCAACGGCGCTGCGCTTGTCGCGGGCAATACAGGCGGTACTATTTACAAACGTATTCTGGTATATTTCTACATTCGAGCTGTTGAGTACCATGATGCCATGGTCGCAGTTCACAAATACGTTGCCTGCACAGACTGCTCCTTTTGAAATTTCGAACATAAAGCCATTGTAACCCGGCCAGATATGGTTACCGCTGCCCGGACCGCTGTTACTCCCTACATTCATTACCCAGTTGTTCAGGAACCGGCCGTCCACGTTGCCCACATCATACCAGATGCCGTTGGACAGCGGCAGGTCATAAATCAGATTGTCGCGACACGTCACCCGGCGGGTCTGGTTAAAGATCTTTACCGCAGCCGGATAATAACCGGAAATATTTTCGATATTATTCTGTGAGAATTTGTTTTTCTCCAGCAGGCAATCAGAGGAAGACATCAGAAAAACACCTTCAGTGGTAGTATGATGCACACTACAGCTTTTCATTACCAGGCTGTCGCCCTTAAGATGGGCTCCTACTCTTCCGCAATAGGAGAAAGTACAGTTTTCAATATGCGATCCCACTACATCTTTACCGAAGGTGGAAGGATCAGCCAGTCCATTCGGTGTATGCCCATCGATATAAAGGGCACAAAAAGCATATTGGGTAAGGGTAATTCCTTTCAGGATCAATCCTTTGTGGTCATTCGGTTTGCCATTCAGCTCACTGATCGACCGTCGTAATCCGGTAGAATGGGCCGTTATCTCCACCAGGTGGTCATCGGGATCGGTACCGATATACACAAACCCGCTTTCGTAATCAATATAGAAAGAATTTTCATCCACTTCACCTTCCCAGCCAGCAGAATTAAGAAGTTTTCCATCGACAAACACCATATCATTGTTAAAAATATGCAGCGGTGTTTCTTTACCGTGCCGGTCGCGTGACCACCAGCTGTCGGGACCTGCCTGAAAAAGATGGTCCCATTTCGTTTTCCATAACGACCGTCCGATCCTTTTCCAGTCAGTAGCAGGAAGTGTTCCTTTCAGTACCGGTTGTTCATCAGCATATGGCTGGATGGTAATGCCCTGGTTTACCACCAGGTCGCCGGTACGGTACGTGCCACCCCGCAGGATAACAGCATCACCGGTCTTTACCTTTTCAAGTATTGTTTCCAGTGTTCCAGGCTGTTCCAGGCTGATTCCCGGTGCTTCAGCACTCCCGTCCGGTGCTGCATAGTAAATAGTGCCGGACACCTCTGGGATTGCATAATTACGAGTGACTGGTCCGTAGGGACCGCCGGAAGGCTGGGCATTTAGTTTCGTTGAAATGGACAGAAGAATTAATAGTACAAAAAGGCCTCCCTGCCTGGATTTTTTTTCGCTTTGTAGTAGTAGTTTTTTCATCATAGATTTTCAATTTTATAAATACAAACAGACTATAAAACTACAAAAAAATTAGATTGAACAATGCCCAACCCTTTCATGTTAACCAGACATAAAGATCTTAATAACTCTATACAAACTAATAAATGAGACAGAATCAGCTGACTTACACGATCTAAAGCTGTAACCATCTTAAAATGAGACGATAATTATTAAAGCCATTTTACATACATCAATTATTAACCCAAAAATCAATACTATGAAATTCAAACATCTACTCTTTACCTTTGTTATTTCACTTATTTTCTTTAATCAGGCCACGGCTCAAAACACTTTTCCAGGCATAGGGGATGTTGGGATTGGCACCACTTCCCCTAACAAACTTTTGCATTTGTCGAGCGGGGACACACCCACTGTCAGGCTCGAACAGAACGGTTCAGCGGGCTGGACACCACATACCTGGGATGTAAGTGCCAACGAAGCTAATTTTTTCATTCGCGATGTAACACAAGGTAACGCTCTCCCTTTCCGTATTAAACCAGGTGCACCCACCAGCTCGCTGACCATACAGAGCACCGGGTATGTTGGTGTGGGTACATGGTATCCTTCAGCCAACCTGGATGTGAATGGTACAATTAAGATCGGATATACCAGTCTCACCCCACAGGGTGGCATGATCCATTTCCAGGATACAATTTTTGAAGGCTTTGATGGCAGTCGCTGGCGGTCATTCACCTCTGTTGACTCAGCCGAACGGGTTTCCATCGTCAGCCAGTCTGTTGACTCTGCCGGATTGAAGCTGGCAGCGCTGGATACGGCTTTCAACGGCCAGACACAGCACCTGCAGAATCAGATCGATACCCTCAAACTCAACGACGACTCCACTGCCATGGCAATCGCTTCGCTGAGTAACGACCTTGAAAACAAGACACAGCATTTGCAGGGACAACTGGATACCGTGAACAGTGCACATGACTCTCTGGTAGCAAAGCTTATGGCCGTAAACGACGACCGCAACAACAAGATACAGGACCTGCAGGACCAGATCGATGCCCTTACCGCCCGGCTCGATGCGATGAGCACCAGCTCCGCTACGGTAAGCACCCCGCAGTCGACCCTGCTTCAGAACAGGCCCAACCCCTTTAACGAAAACACGGTGATCGATTACCACCTGACAGGCAATACACAGCATGCCGTGATCAATGTCTACGACATGAGCGGAAAGCCACTGCTGAGTTACCCGCTAAGTGGTAAACCCGACGGGACCCTCAAGATCTCAGCCGATAAACTGGGACCCGGCATGTACTTTTATTCGCTGATTGTTAATGGAAAAGCAGTAGCTTCTAAAAAAATGGTGATTCCGGAGAAATAATCCGGTAGTTAGACAGTTGATTATTCGGTTGTAATTCAGTTGTCTATTCAATTGTTATAAAATTGATGGTTCAAGGTCTCATTTGACCTCCTTCACAGGCACAAGGGTCCGGCCTTGTGCCTGTTTTCCGCCACGCCTGATGGTCTTTGAAAACAACCCTCCTGGTGCAAGCAAATGTTTGTACTCATTTTATCCTTATCCTTAATATTCTTCACTGATTGACGGTTGCACCATCAATTCAGTAAATCTTCCCCTATCTTCAATACATTGTTCATTTAGGGTGAGAGTTATTTTATGATGGGCTTTAAGAAGGTGGTTGATGAAACGATAGTTGGACAGTTGTACCTTTGTCAGGCTTAGATTGTATGTAAATATCTCCATCCATGGCCTTTATAAAATCCTGAACAATGAGCATTCCCAGCCCGGTACCCTTTTCATTCCTGGTTCCTGGTGTGCTTTTGTATGTTTGACCGGAATGCAAAGCATTCAGTGTATCTGCAGGTATTCCTTTCCCCCTGTCTTCAATGCTCAGAACTAAAGAATTATTTTCAGAGATACTTTTAATCACCACTTTGCTTCCGGGATTTGAGTATTTGATGCTGTTTGAAATAATATTGCGTATTACTGTGTGGAACATATCTTTATCAATAGAAGCCTTATGTTTTTTCTCCACCTGATTTACAAGGATTATTTCTTTTTGATTTGCCTGTTCTTCAAATAGAAGCAACACATCAAAAACAATTGGGAAAATTGCAAATATTGCAATTTGCGGGTCAATCATGTTTCGCTGAACACGTGACCAGGTTAACAGGTTCTGGAGCAAGTCAAGCCCTTTTCCTGATACACTATGAATTTTTTGAAATATTTCGTCAATATCTTCCACTTCCAGTTCAGTTCTCTTTCTTATAGCCGTTTGTGATAGGGAATGAATAACAGCGAACGGATTTTTTACATCATGGCCAATGATGGAAAAGAGTTTGTCTTTTGTGAAATTAAGTTTGCTTAGGGTATCATTTAGTTGTTTCTGAGTAAGAAGCCTTTCCTGTTCCCGGGCAAGCGCAACTTCTGTGTCTTTTTTTTCAGATAGTATAGATTTTTGTTTTGTCAGCATGCTTGAAAGCAGCTTAGGAATATGTGTATAAAGGTATCCTAAGAACAAAAGGTATGTCGATTTATATATTTGCCCGGCAATATCGGCCGAAACTACATTATTAATCAATTCATCAGAGACATAGCGGTGAAAATGGAAATAATTTAAGTTAAAAAGAAGTAAGGTAAGTGCAGTGCTGTAAAGAATTAATTTGCGGTCGTAACGCAGCACTGCCATAAACATTAATACCGGATACAAAAATAAAGATGCAGTTGTGGATACAGATACAGGATTAAACAGCCTGGCGTAATTAAAAATATGAAGAGACAAAACCCCAATATCAATGGTAGTTGAGAGATACCTTACCCAGGGTTTCACAGGATCATGTTTTAAAATAAAAAAGAGAAAAACATTATAGCCACCAAATATCAGAAAAGGAAAAATGGAGTAAAGTGCCTCTTTTTTAAGACCATTTATATACATATGAATCAAAAGGGCACCGATTAAAGCCGTTAATAACCAGCGGAAACGCATAGCAATTAACTCTCCTTTCCGGCCCGTATCATTATAAAGGTGGTTTAGAATTTCAGAAGCGTGAATGTTGTATTTATTATTATTCTTTTCCTGGTACATTATCTGTTTCTCTTAAACAAAGCATATCATTGGTGGTAAAAATGTAACTTTTTTATATGTTGGCGGTAGCTATTTCTTTGAATATTCATAAATTCAGATGCTTAACGATTCCTTTTTTTCTTATCCTGCTTAATGACTGAGGAGCAATACCCAAAAATGATGATAAATGTTTTAAGGGTATTTTTTGAACCAGTTCTTCCGGGTATTTATCCATAAATCCTTGATATTTTTCACACAGGCACCCCCGTTGCAGGGCGATTTCCTTGCAGGATACAAGGAACTTAGTAGATAACCAGTATCGCTCAACAAGTGCCCCTGAACCACATGCGTTGGCTCTGCTATATTCTACCCTTATTGGCAATCTTTTGTGAAAGCTGTATTAATTTATATTTTCTAATTCTGTTTTTAAATCATTGAGTAATTTATTAGCCTTTTGCAATTGCAGATTACCTCCTTTAAAACCAATACTAATAGTGATTTCATTACCAATATTAACAATCATAGAACCGGTTAAACTGCAAAATGCTGTATTGTGTCCTGATTTTATATGCTTTCTAAGATCGGCAGGCACAATTACAGGTATTGAAACTTCATGATTACCCTTTCTGGTATTTACAAATACTCTTGCAAAAGCAGCAATTACAATATCGTTGATTGTTGCTTTATGCTGTTTCCCATATGCTTTTATCTTTGTGAATGTGTCTTCTTCTATTTTAGCAATTGTAAATTGATTCTGGGTCTCATGGTCGTTCTTTTCCCAGTTAAAATACCAGGATGGATTCTTTTTAGGTCTCCTGAATCCTTGCCTGGCAAACCGGATTTTGAATCAATCAGACCCAACATTGTCCGTTCCACAAGGAGGGAATTATCTAAGATTGTTATTCAGTAATTTCAATATGATTCCCTTCCGGATCTAAAATTACACTTTCATAGTATCCATCACCAGTTGTCCCTGGCTCTTTTAAAACTTTAACTCCATCGGATCTTAAACGATCAGTGAGCTTATCAACTTCTTCTTTATCTCCTAAAGATATTGCAATGTGGGTTAATCCATAAACTAATCCCTTTTCTCCAACTCCTTCTGAAATATCTTTTCTTTTCATAATCTCAACCCGTGTTCCTGTCCCAAATGAAAGGAAATAAGAAGTAAATCCTTTTCTGCTGTTTTCATACATGGCACTGCATTTCATATTGAAATAAGTTTGATAAAAATCACGTATTTTTTCCAAATCTCTTGTCCATATTGCAATATGTTCAATTCTCATATCTACAATCCTTTTATCAATACTGTATCACAATCTGCTGAAGCTAATCTGTACTTAATTATTTTCTGGTATTCATCTGAATTATACCAATCATCAAAATCAGTTTTGCTGCAAAACTTAATCAATACAGTCCGATTATAGTCCCATTTTCCTTCAAGAATAACAGGTTCATTGTCAACTGATAAATATTCTCCCTTATACTTACTGAAAATATCCCCGGATTTGTCAATGTATCTTTGATATTCATTTTCGTTTTTTATTCTAATCTGCGCAATGAAATAATAATTCATATCATTAAATTTTCAAATTAGTTAACAGGTTGTCCTTGGTAAATAAAGCTAATGGAAGCCTGTGCAACCCTTTTTTACAAAATAAATATAGACAATAAATTGCTTTACAGGCTTTTTTAAGCGCCGTAAATTTTTATTATTATCAAATTACAGTTTAACTGTTTACAACATTAGCCTTCTCTTTGGTATAGCTCCGCTTTTAACGGTGTCTGGTTGTGTATTGTCATTTTTGCAGGTTTTTGCATCTTTTCATGCATTCCAATACTGATTCCTCCCCCTTAAAACTACAGTAAAGCCGGTTTTAACATAACTAATACCGGTAACTGTCCGTTCTTTAATCTCAAAAAACAAATAAAAACTATCGATAAGTGCATAGCGCTGATTAAGCTGTGGATTTCGTTCAACCGGGAACCGGAAACGAAGTCCCGAAAACTCCCGATAGCGATCGGGTTGGGAGAAGCTCAGTGAAGCTAATAATCGCCGGGTCTTGCAGACCGCTCATATTACTATGTATTGTGCCATCGTGCTTTATTTTTCTTTGTCAATTATTTGGCCAATCTGGATTTTATTTTCCGGTAAATAATTTATTGCTACATCCCAAATTATCTCGTAGTCGACCCCAAAATATTCATGCGAGACCCTGTTTCTCAAATAGTACATTTCTTTCCATGGAACATCAGGATACTTTTCTCTTATTTTTTCATCTAATTTTTTCGAAGCTTCTCCAATAATTTCAAAATTCCTGATAACTGCGTCAACTGTTTTGTAATCTCTTTTGAAATGTTCGAAATCATAACCTTCGATATATTCTGCAATCCGACTCATTGCAGTTTGAATATCATCAAGGAACATTTTGTTGCTACGTTCTTCCTTTCTCACATTACACGTATTTAACTTGATTTAAAATTCTATCCTTTATTTGTTCCTTTAATGCATTTTTGGTTACTAAATCAATCTTACGTCCAAAAATATTTTCAAGATAAATCTCTAATGAAAAATATTTCCATCCAATAGGCCTTTCAAATTCAACGAGTAAATCGATATCGCTGTCATCTGTGTATGAATCATCAGAGAAAGAACCAAATAACCCAATCTCCTTGACAGAGTAGTCTCTATGTAAAATTGGTTTTAAGTCACTCAATTTATTCAATATGTCATTCTTGCTTATCATAAATCCAAAGATACAATTTTTTAAATTATGCACGAATCAGTCTTTTCTGCATGCCGCACAACATTTGACAATATGACCAGTAAGGGATTGCGGGCGATTCCCTATCAAGTTACACAAAAAATTGAAGCGGGCTACAACCCTTCGCATACCACTGAAACCCGCATGCACGATACCATGTGTTGAACTAAATCCGCCACAGGCGGATAGCTTATCCAACATAACAATAATTCTTCATGTTTGTTAAAATTTTGTAGTGTAAATGCAAACTAAAATAATTACAGTCATGAGAAAAAAAAACTTTAACCATTGTCAAACAAGCAATTCATGCTGTTCCTGAGTTTGAAAACGTTGTTCATAAATTGGAACTACAAAGAACCCTGCGCGGACAAAGTAAAAGTACATTAAACAATTATATCCGCCGCATTGCTTTGTTTGTAATTCACTTCCGGAGTATTACTATGTATTGCTGGTAGTGCTTTCTTTTTTAGGTGGTTTCTCCATCAAACTTCTTTATTGCTTCTGGTGTAACAGGTGTAAACAAATTTATAAGGTTGCCATCAGGGTCACGGAATAAAAAAGATTTATTGCCCCATGGCAGTGTGGTAGGTTTTTGAACGATACAATCTTTAAGATATTCCGCTAACCTCTCATAGTCTTTATCTACATCTTCTACTCGAAATTCTATTATAGCACTTCGATTATGACCTGCTTCTGCAACCTCTTCTCCTCCGAATAATTGTAAGGTTCTGGTGCTACCAATTGCCAATGTTGCTGATTGGGTTTGAAGTTCAGCAAAGTCCGGTGTGTATTGCACTAACGGCATCCCTGTTAGAAAATATTACTCTTTCCTGATAAGTTGCAAGGCATCTAATCTTACGCGTGCATTTTTTATTATTTCTGATAATGTTGTTCGTTCCGCCATTGCAATCCGGATTTCATCAGGACGAACGTTCTTGTTCTTTTTCTGAAGAGCGGCAAGTCTCTCAATTTCATGGTTGAGCGCATTATTCATTCGTTGCAATCCCTTTGTAATTTCTATGGCACCCATTTCTTCTGCAATATTTGTAGCTGAGGAAATCATATTTGGCAATACTGTATCTACTAAAGTCTCATTGTCAAGCAGTGCATCTATTTCGGCAGCTTTTATCTTTATGTTCAGCATTTCAGCCGGATATGAATCTGTTACTTCTTTTCCATTATGATCAATTACAATTCTTAACGGAGTGTTAGGCAGAAACCGATCTACATAATTATTTTGTTCTCCTGCAATTTCCAGAACAAAAAGCAGTTCGAGCAGAAGAGCCGGACTGCCGGTTCCGCGAATAACACCAAAGCTTGCACTCCCGGTTGCAGTGCTTAGCACCATGTCAATAGCTCCCGTGGTTACAGGATGATCCCAGCTAAGAAAACCAATATCTTCTCTGCTTAGCGCTCGCTTTCTATCGAAGGTAACACGTATTCCTTCCCGTGAAATTGATGGAAATACTGCTGAGTTTATCGATGCCGGATGTATCAGGTAGGTGCGGTCAGCAAGTTCCTGCATCTCCATATCGAAATGATGAAATACTTTTTTCAAATACACTTCAAGTGTTATATCATTATCTTCAGCCTGAATTTGATCAATTAATTTTTCAGCAATTTTAGGACGAAAAGAATTCATTTCCAACAATCTGTCGCGTCCTTCAGCAAGATTTTTCTTAAGTTTTTCGTGAAAGCCGGATGTTTCAGCAATTAATTTTTCCAATTCGGCTTCTGCATCCTTACCAGAAAGCGATCCGGAAATGTGCAGCAATCTTTCTCCAAATAATTCAGCCAGTATGTTTCCATCTTCGAGGTTTGTATTAAAAGCATTTAATCCTTCATGAAACCATCGAACAAGCATCTCCTGAGGGCTTCCGACAAGATATGGAATATGAATATGTATATCTTCTGTTTGACCAATCCTGTCGAGACGGCCAATCCGCTGTTCCAGTAATTCAGGATGCAGTGGTATGTCAAATAGAATAAGGTGATGTGCAAATTGAAAGTTTCTGCCTTCGCTTCCTATTTCGGAACAGAGTAGTATTTGAGCATCGTCATTGTCTGCAAACCATGCAGCGTTTCTATCGCGCTGTATGAGAGTGAGGCCTTCGTGAAATATTCCTGCTTTCATCCTGGCAAACTCTTTCAACACTGCTTCCAGGGCCAATACCTTTTCTTTAGTGGTACATATAAGTAATATTTTTGCCGGATATAATTCCTCCATTTTCTTTAATATCCACATAACCCGGGGGTCTTTACCAAACCAAAATGCCTGCTTGTCTTTAGTATTCAAAGAACCTTCAACATTAGCAACAAACTCATGTGTTAAGCGCTCAACCCAGAGACTGTGGTCTTCTGTTTGTTTAAGGGGAATTACATGTGCTATCCGCCTGGGAAATCCACTCATTGCCAATCGTGTGTTTCGGAATAAAACTCTGCCTGGCCCGTGCTGATCGAGCAAATCTTCAATAAGACTGAGCCTGGCCGTTTCATCCTTTTTTGCCAACAATGCAATTCTTTCTTTAGGGAAGATTGATTCCAATAATTGTGTATCAGCAGCTTGCAAATTACCCCCTGTTGATAGTTTATCAACAATAGCAGCTATGTCTTTATTGTCAGAGGGTTCGCTTATAAAATCATTATAATTGGCATATCGGTTTGGATCGAGCAGACGCAATCGTGCAAAATGACTTTCTACTCCTAATTGTTCGGGAGTAGCTGTGAGAAGCAACAAGCCTTTTGCTACTTTGCTCAGCAACTCCACCGTTTGATATTCAGGACTGACTTTTTCTACAGACCATTCAAGGTGATGTGCTTCATCAACAACAAGCATATCCCAATTTGCAGAAATAGCTTGTTTGGTACGTTTCTTTGAACCTGCCAAAAATTCAATACTGCAAATAATAAGCTGATCATCCAGGAATGGGTTTCCATCCGGTGCTCCCTTTTCAAGAGATGAACAGCGTTTTTCATCGAATATATTAAACCAAAGGTTAAACCTCCGCAGCACCTCTACAAACCATTGGTGAATAAGCGACCCGGGAACAAGAATCAATACTCTCGAAATACGTCCGTTCAACAACAATCGGTGCAATATTAAGCATGCCTCAATAGTTTTTCCAAGGCCAACCTGATCTGATAGCAGAACCCGGGGTGCATACCGTGAACTTACCTCGTGCGCAATGTAGAGCTGATGAGGAATTAAATCTATTTTTCCTCCAATAAAACCATGTACCGGAGATATTTTCCTTTTATAATTTAACCAGTGAGTTTCCCGACGCAGGGCAAACAATTCCGGAGCATCTGTATCGCCGGTAAAAAGCCTTTCATCTACATTGTGAGTAATCGACATAGTACCAAGCTCTGCCTCAGACAACTCACCATTTTTCCCACTATACATATAGAGTGTATCGGTCTGTTTAATCTTTTCAATAAGCAGAGATTGTCCTTTGTCATCAACAATCGTATCGCCAACTTTAAAAACAACGCGTCGCAATGGAGCGCTTTCTATTGCATACAGTCGCGTTTCATCCGCTAAAGGAAAATAGACCTGTATCTTCCCCTTACTTACTTCTTTTACAATACCAGCACCTAGTTCCGGCTCTCCATCGCTTGTATATCTTTGATCAGGGAAATATTTCCTCATATAGTATTTCTTATTTGATTATCAACAATATTCCCAATTACAAATTATTATGTTCTTTTTACCAATAGCTATAGGTTGTTGGCTTATTCTGTCTTACCATATCCATCGATATCCCTGATGCTTGCTGGCATGTTCAGGATTTAAAACTCAATTGAGCCCGGGTAATTTAACAGCTCAGCCAGATCAGGAGACAGCAAAGTCATCAGCCTTATTGCCTCTTTTTTTGGCTCAAGGGAACATTAAATCCTATATTGCTATGGGGCGTTTTTTCTATTCTTCATGGTTTTTAGTAATTCCCAACTTAAAAGTTGATGTAGTTTTTTTATAAAGCCATTTAAAAAATCTTGATAAATAATTGTTTGGTGTAAAGGCTAAAAATGTCAAAATTGTTCCTAACAAATAAAACACATTAACAATTTTATCATTTTTTTCACTCCAAGTATTTACATGATAATCAAACTCATTCGATACAGTTTTCCATTCTTCACCACAATAGTAGGTAAATATAAACACAAGTTTTTTATCCCCTGGTGTCTTTGGAAATGCAATAATGTCTTTAAAAGAAGTAAGATAATCTGATTTCAAAGCTATTCCCTGGACAATATTATTTTTGTCATTTATATCATACAAATGAGTCTCTGCATAAGGTTTAGGTGTCAATATTGATGTA
>DASQZP010001023.1:0-12060 GCA_035638655.1 Bacteroidales bacterium | reverse complement strand
AAATAATTCATGAAGATGGCAGCGGACTCGTTTTGATTGAAGATAGTCTGCGCACCCAACTGGCAGGATGGAAAATCGGGGTGGTTGATTATTTACCACTTGCGTGGCCTGAAAACAAGTCATTTATACAAAAAGATACTGTGGGAGCCACTCCTGCAGCACTTGTTGTTGCCATAAATCCTGTTTCAAAAGATACTGTGGCAGGCTGGATTGCCTCCGGAAGTTTCAGGCTTGAACCAAAATACCTCGCTCTCGGATCAGACAAACTATTGTTCCTTACAAAGCCTGAACCACGCAAGTTTAGTTCTGAAATAGTGATTCGGTCTAAAGATAACCAAACAGACACCGTTCGGATTTTTGTCAATAAACCTGTTACAAAAGCCGGATGGAAATTTTACCAGATGAGCTATGATACACAACGGGGAAAATGGTCGAATTTAAGTGTAATTGAGGCCGTAAGGGATCCCTGGTTACCGGTGGTGTATGTGGGTATTTTCCTGATGCTGGCCGGAGCTGTATACATTTTCTGGATAGGTCGTGAAGGGAATGAAGAACCTACGAAGAAATCCCAGGGGGAAGTATAGATATAAATTTTACAAAATATAAATATAAGATTATGAATTGGATTCAGTTTCCTGTTTATGCTTTAATTACTGCTCTTCTTTGGATAGCAGGAGTAATACTAATATCATTCAGCAAAAAAAATAAAGCATTGCTAAATCTTGGAGGCATTTCTACTATTGCCGGGATTGCTGTGCTGGTTACCTTCCTGGTAATTCTATGGATTCATATCGACAGGCCTCCTCTCAGAACCCTGGGAGAGACCAGGTTGTGGTATGCTGTATTTCTGCCGATTGTTGGCGTGATTACCTGGAAAAGGTGGGGATATAAATGGTTTCTTAGCTATAGCATTGGACTGGCGCTGCTGTTTTTATTTATTAACTATATGCATCCCGAAACTTATGAAAAGACTCTGATGCCGGCATTGCAAAGTCCCTGGTTTGTACCCCATGTAATTGTATATATATTTTCCTATGCCTTACTTGCTGCGGCTTCTCTGGTAGCTGTCAAAGGGTTGTATGAGTATTATTTTACAAGTTTTGAGGGGCGTACGCTGGGGCTAGCCGATAATCTGGTTTATGTCGGGTTTTCATTTCTTACACTTGGTCTTTTGTTTGGCGCTTTGTGGGCCAAAGAGGCATGGGGACATTACTGGACCTGGGACCCGAAAGAAACCTGGGCCTTCCTTACCTGGCTGGGTTATCTCATTTACATGCATTTCCGGTATTATCAGCCTAAAAAAATTAAAGCCCCTTTGTGGACATTGAGCCTGGCTTTTGTGGTGCTGCTGATCTGCTGGTTTGGTATCAATTATCTGCCTTCGGCACAAAACAGTGTGCACGTTTATTCCAATTAAAAAATACTAATAACTCACTTATTAAGCCGCTGGATCAACAAGTATCCAGTGGCTTTTTTAATGAAACTGCCAAAGGTTTTCAGATCATTGATCTTGTCTCCGAAACGATGATTTTTTTGTATCTGTTATATATCAACTGATTATTATAGGATATTTGCGCAATTTTTACGATTTTTCGTAAAATTATTCTTCTATGAAATACATATTTACAATTTTACTGCTGATACATGGCCTGATCCATATCATGGGATTTTCAAAAGCTTTTGGGCTGGCCCGGCTCGAGCAACTCACACTTCCCGTATCCAGAATAGCCGGTATTGCCTGGCTGGCTGCTGGTTTACTTTTTATTGCTGCGGCAATCGCATATTTTTCAAATAAAAGCATATGGGCTTATCTGGCCGCGCCCGCAGTAATTATTTCTGTAATTTTAATTGTTATGGCCTGGAAAGATGCCAGATTCGGACTTATTCCTGATATTATCGTGGCTCTGGTTATTGTGATATCTGTAGCAATTACCATTTTTAATAAGCAGACAGGAACTGCTTTTTCTGATCTTCTAACAGCCAATCAGACCAAACAAAAAAGTAATACAATTTCAGAAAGTGAATTAGCGGCTCTTCCGTTTCCGGTAAGAAACTGGTTGGTGAAATCAGGTGCAACAAACAGGGAAAGAGATAACAAGGTGTGGTTACAACAGAATGCTGTTATGGAGCTTAAACCAGGACAGGAAAAAGGATACAAAGCTACTGCTCAGCAGGTTTTTTCAGTTAGTCCGCCTGCTTTTGTCTGGGCAGTAAAGATGGATATGATGCCTGCACTGAATGTATACGGCAGAGATCAATTCATTGATGGTAAAGGAAGGATGCTAATTAAAATGGCAGGCATTTTCAGCCTGGTTGATGAAACAGGTAATAAGATTAATGAAGGTTCTTTGCAGCGTTATCTGGCGGAAATTGTATGGTTCCCTTCTGCTGCACTGAGTCCTTATATTACCTGGGAAGAGATTGATTCATTGTCAGTCAGGGCTACAATGATGTATAAAGGAACCAAAGGTTCAGGTGTATTCAGGTTCAATAATAATGGTGATTTTGTGCAATTCAGTACCATGCGGTACAAGGGAAATGATCCGGATGCAAAACGGTATAAATGGGTGGTTAATGCAAGGAAATATGACAAAAAAAATGGGATACGAATCCCTGTTAAATCTGATGTTACCTGGGAACTGAAAGACGGAAACTGGACATGGATGAAAATTGAAATTTCCGATATTCTTTACAATGATGACGTAGAAAAGAAGTTGGAAATACGGGACTAATAAGAATATTACAGCGGCTGAAAGCAGCCAGTCAGGCACATCAGCAAGAAATATTCAACTATGTAATGCAACAAAAATCAAATATGCCCCGAACCGCCTTGAGATATGCTATTGAAAAGCTGCCTGCTGATTTAAGGAAAAAGGCAATGGAAAAGTAGATTTGTATTTGTTGTATATTTCCTGATCAGGACAATCGGGTTGTTTTTAATTTTTGACAATAATCCCTATAATTGCATCTTAATAAAATAATGAAGCTATTAAATATGAATTTTATCACATTTTTCAATTGTAAGGCAAATAAATACAAAGGTTTACTTTCAGCAGCAATTTATAGTCTGATGGTGCTTGGCTGTACTACTTCAAAACAATTTACACAACTAAACACCGAAGCAAAAACTGCCTATACTACTAAAGATTATGAGACAGCTCTTGTAAAATACGACAGTTTGATCGCTCTGAAAAAAGAAAAAGGGAAAAAGGTAAGTGGTAAGGTATATAACTATGCCGGCCTGGCAGCTTTTAATGCTGATAATACCTCGAAAACCATTACTTATCTTCAACAGGCGCTGCATGATTCAGCGGCCACTGCTGATGCATATTATGCCCTGGCGCGGTCATATAAAAAAATTGATAACCTTTCCAAAGAAATAAATAATTTGCAGGCTTATGTTAAAAAATTTCCGGATGGCAAAGATATAATATCCGTTAGGAAAAGATTGTTTGAAACACTTGTGGAAAGTGAAAATTATGATCAGGCTCTCGGGCTGTGGAAGAATATGACATCCGAATCAAAAAGCAGTGAGGAGATGCTGACAGATTACCTGATTCTTAACAGGGAATTGAACAATAATGATACATGTGATGAAGTAGCCAATAAATTGCTGGATATAAATAAGGACAATAAAGAAGCACTGGACTGGCTCGCCCGGAAATATTTCTGGAAAGCAGAAAATTTGTATCAGGATGAAATGAAGGCTTATAAAGCGCATCGTACGCGAAAACAGTACGCGCATCTGCTTAAAGCTTTAAAAATCGTTAATAAGGATTTTGATCGTGCATTAAAATATTTTAAACGTTTGTATAATCTGGAACCCAGTAAAGAATATGCTAAGTTTATTGGTAACATTTACCGACGGTTTGATAATAAACAAAAGGCTGATTATTACCTGGAGAAAGCAGGTAAATAATTATTTCAATTTATTGCATAGATAAATTTAGTCTGTATATACCACATAAGCAACTACAAAGTGAATAAGACGCATAGAATTTATGACCGCCTGGTATATTTGATAATTATTATAGTTTCCTGTTACCTGCTTTTTTATTCAGTTGACCGTTCTGTCAATCTTTCCTTTACACATGATGAGAGTTATTCTTACGAGCATTTTGTTTCCAAACCTGTCTATAAAATTATGTTGGATGATGATGCTTCCGCTAATAATCATATATTTAATACATTATTAATGAAGCTTTTCAGCAGCGTGCTGGGAAACCATGAATTACCTTTAAGAATACATTCGAACATTGCTCATTTACTTTATCTTATTTTTTCTTTTTTACTTGTAATGGAACTGAGAAGCCCGTTACTCAGACTGGCAGCATTTGCATTTCTTAATCTGAATCCTTATATGCTCGATTTTTTTAGTCTTGCCAGAGGGTATGGAATGGTCTTTATGTTTATTCTATCCGGCAGTTACTTTTATTTAAAATATTTACAAAATAATAAAAAAAAATATCTTACAATTTCTTTTATATTAGCTGCATTAGCAGTATATAGTCATTTTACAAGTATTTACTTTTATTTTGCTTTATTTTTCATTTTTTTAGTTAACGCAATAAGCATAGAAATCCCGGGGTATGAAGGTATAAAAAAAAGTATCTCTTCTGTATATACAAGATACAAAAGTGTTTGGCTAATAACCTTGATACTAATTGTTTTGATTTTCCCTCCCATTTACAAGTTAATACTTCATCATGAGTTGTATGGACATGGTCATTCTGGATTTTGGGAAAATACTGTTTTTAGTGTTTTAATAGGGTTATTTTATAATGTACATTATAATTGGGTGGGACCAACACAACTATTACTATTGGAACAAATTATTTCCGCTGCAATGTTGCTAACAACAATATTCTTATTGATAAAATTGAGGGAAAAAGCATTAAAAAAACCCTATACCTCATTTTCTATTATCTTTTTCACTGCAATAGTTATTGAATCGTGCCATCATTTACTTACAGGTTCTGAATATATAGCCAGCCGTGCAGCAATTTATTTTCAAATATTATTTGGGCTTGCTTTTTTCTTTTGGATGGATGAACTTAGTTCTAATTTTGGGAAATTTGTAAGATATAGTATTGAATTAATTTCTCTTGTTCTCTTTTTAGCTTTAGGTTTTCATTTCTATAAAGCAAGAAATTTTACAAGTACATCTGAATGGAAATATGATTGCAATACAAAAAAGATGGTTTATGATTTAAAAAACAGGTTGCATGATACAGACAAACAATATACCATTGGCATAAACTGGCTTTTTGAGCCTACAATTAATTACTATATAACTACAAGGCATTTGTCTTTTTTAAAAGCTGTTACCCGCGAAGGCATATATAATAAAGAATATGATTTTTATTATATTTTTGAAGATCAATTAAATACGCCCCAAACCGATTCTTTAGATCTGGTAATTCTTAACAGGTATCCGGTTTCAAAAACTGTACTGGCAAAAAGAAAATAAAGAAAGGATGAGTCTACTCCGAAAAGCCAATACCAGGATTTTCAGCTACTTTTTGCCCCAAGCCCTAAAGGGTGAAATAGCTGAAAATCAGACACCCTTTAGGGTAAGGGGCAAATTCTGATTTTCAGTTTTACTTAATAAAGTACTTTTCGGAGTGGACTCAAGGATTAAATTTAACCAAAAATCCATTTGAAAACCGGATAAACAACCGAAATAATAATCACATCATTATATACCCTGTAACCTTTTTCTATAGCCTGGCTTATTTCAGAATATTGTCTTACGATTGGTTTGGCAGCGCGTTGGCTGCCCAGCAGAAAATTAATAAGTTGCATGATAAAACAATCAAACAGAATAATGGACATTACCACAAAGACAGTTAAATTGGTGGGAATGATGTTGAAGGGATGAAACCGGATGTGGGAAACAAGCAAAATGCCGGTAATCCAGATGCATACTCTGATGATTGTATTATAGTTGTATAAATAACTTATATTCGACCGGGTATGGGTTATCAGCAATATGAGTCCGCTGAGTAATCCGCCTGTTAATATACCAAATATAAACCTCCATGCCCAGGCCGAAATATCCAGAAATACCATGCAGCCAATTATTGAAAGTATCTTGATCAATGAATTTATGGTATGTATGATTAAGGCTTTGCGCGAACGTGGAATCAGTATCTTCTTTGTCTCATTGATATAGTTGACATGATGTTGCCGGAAACCCTCTGAACCTACTTTTATATCTTTCAGCTTAAGAAGCTCTGCTTTATAGGGTTTTGAGTCTGCGTTTTTATCGGGAGCATAAAAACATTGCTGTTCGGTTGGATAAACCTGTGTAAATATCTGTTTGATCCGCTGCGGGGTGTAATACCATTCTCCTGGCACAAAATAGTGATCCAGGTTATCGTGAATATACCAGACCAGTATAAATGCAAAAGGCCATGTTACGATCAACAGAAAAATTAATTGCCATTCAGCCGTAAATGCCAGGTAAAAAGGTAAAGCAACCAGAACCATTATTGCCGGAATGATTACAATACGAAATATTAGTTTAAAAAGGATGGCCAGATCATTGATACCACTTTCCTGAAAAGCCTCATGTTGTTTTCTGAATTCTTCATAGCGCATCCTGGCCTGTCGTTTTGCTTTTTCCCGTGCTTCATTGCTATAGCGCTTGAAAGTATCCTCGGTCGCGGTTTCGTCAGCATTGTCGACACTGGTTTTATAGGCCTTGTTGTATTGATTATGATGTCTGATCAGGAATTCATAAGCTTCTGTGATCTCAATAAATTTCTCATGAGCATCCGGCATTTTATTAATATCCGGATGATATTTTTTTGCCAGTGTACGGTAAGCTTTCCTTATAGCAGCCTCTCCGGCATTTTTTTGTAAACCCAGAATGGCATAATAATCCTTCATTATCTGTAAAAATAGGTAAGCTAAATATACTGATTTTTATTGCAGGATAATAACCGGAGGCAGGATGGTAACTTTAATATTTCAATGAAACACTTTATCCTTTATCAAATCAGCTATAGCTGAGATTATAAACTGCTATGTGAATATCATGATGAAAATATACAAACCCGGTAAAAGCTGATCGTCTGCCGGAGTTTGATATCACGATTCTGGTTGTAAGTTAATGCAGCAAAAAGCAGGGTACAAACATCAATTAACTAAAGTGAATCTGCTGGGGCAGATAAGTTTAAAATGTCAAAAGCGGGATAGCCGCGCACTGCTTTATCATTAGTGTAACTGGTGAACTGTAGTTTAAAAAAATCTCCGTTTACGCTTTTAATAATATAATTATATCCATCCCGTACAGTATATGTGGCACTATTTGAGGCCTCATTTACTTGAACAGCTTTCCAGTCATGCCCGATTATATCTCCTTTCGCTGTAAAGCTAAAAGCGGGTAAATCCGCTATGGATATATTTACAAAATCCATAGTTGTATCCATGGCTGCTTCAACTTTATATGGATTAAGTAATACTCCACGAACAGAATAGGGGGTAGGGGTGCCGTCCGGAGCAATCAATGTGGTGTAGTATTGACCAAAAAGGAGATCCCAGGTATCTTTGGGAGGTTCTATAGCCACCTGTTCTCCTCCGTTTTTGAAGGAAAAATAGCTATTATTAAACTCATATTCTTTCGTGACAGAGAAAGTATTTTCCCCGCTTCCATCGGGATTAGCATATCGCAATGTATAGTTTGTATCAGTCACAGAAAGAAACTTTATTTTTTTTATAGGTTTGTATTTGATACCATCATATTGTCCCAATAAATATACCTGTCCGGTTGCACTATGCGATTCAGGATTCCACCATTTGCCAACTGCTGTTGAGTCAGAATTGCCATTTGGGTTGTCATATTTGTATTTAAGTGAGGTGTTTTGGAATACAGAGTCAAATTTATCAGTTCCGGTACCTGCAATACCTAAATAATTTCCTGAATTTATCCTGAGATGAAATCCATCTTTGGAGCTTTCAAAAGCAAGATCCCAGGCATCATTGGCACAAGAAGTTACTTCCTTGTTGTTTTCAAGTTGATAAAACACCTGGTAATCATATATTGATTTAGTAATTTGAATACTGAGGCCATTCCAGTGATAGGCAGGAACGGGTGTATCCTTCTCAAAACAACCGGATAGAAGAAATGGGAGGAGCAACAATAGTACATTCAGTGGTTGCAATCTACCGATGTATTTTAGCTTGTTTTGATTGCTGAATTTTAGATTTTGCATGAATGATTAAAATTTATTCAGGTTGAAGGACAATCGGGTAAAAAATGTTCGCCCCCAGGCTACTGCTGTGGAAGAATCACCACCTCCTCCATGGACTGATCCGCCACTTCCGGCAGAATAAATGTTTTTATTGTCAAACAGGTTTTTTCCTCCTGTACTTATTGTTACTTTGTCATTCAGAAATGGCCGGGAAAGCGTAACATCCAATGTATGGTAAGCTGAAAGATATCCTTCCTGAATACTGGCAAGTTCGAGATTATCGGTATAATAACCGCGATAGTTATACATGGCACCCGTGTATTTGTAAAATACAGCCAGTGAAAATTTATATCTCAGATTTTTATATTGCATATTGGCTGTATAATCAGTACTGTAACTAAAAGTTTTCAAATCTTTTAATTTAGATCTTCCTACCAGATTTATACCTGTTTGCAAAGAAAATCTGGGATGGTAATTGTATTTTATTTTAAATTCCAATCCCTGGGTCATGTAATTGCCGGTAGTAATATTTATATATTGTGCTTTGGTTGCACTCTTAGAATCGTAGAGAAAATCAATCTTGTTCCGTATTTTATTGTGAAAGATATTTGCTTCCAGATCAAATATATTTTTGTTAAAACCCATGTTATAGTTAAAAGAAAGGTTGTAGTTATTTGAATATTCCGCTTTCAGATTTTCATTTCCGGAGATATTATGGTTGATGTCCTGAAAATCAAGATAAAGTTCTTTCAATGATGGGGAACGGAATCCTTTCCCATAAGAGGCCCTGATGGTGAATGATTCAAAGGGACTGTATTTCAGATTCAAAGAATGTACAAGCGGGGCATCATACCTGGTGTTGTATATGTACCGGATTCCACCCTGTAAACTTAGAGAATTTGAAATATTTGCCCTGACATTCAGAAATCCGGCGTAATCTCCAATCTTTTGCACCCCGTCAATTCTCTTTCCGGAACCTGTTTCCAGATTCATATCATAGCCAGCCTGGTAATTAATTCTTTTATCAGGATTACTGCTGAAAGTTGCTCTTAATACTGTAGCATCAAATTTTGTCGTATCCTGCATATCAGGTCCGGCCAGTGTTTCTTGTAAGTGAACCAGGTCATTGGATGTTGTTTTCTTTGTTTTGTCGTATATTGAGTAGGCACTGATTATATTCAATACTTGTTTGTCTTTAAATGACCGGGAAAAATCAATTCTGTTATTCCATCGGGTAGTGTAAAAATACTGGTCAATGGCCAATTCATATCTTTTTGGAATCAGATTTCCTCTGTCTCGTAATTCTTCATTAAAGTAGGATGAATTTAACCTGATAGAGGTATTTTTTTGTTTGAAGGAATAATCAAGATCTGCATTATATTGCAATTTGGGCTTCCATAAGTCTGCCCTGGAATTATCAATTACTGAATAACCACCAAAAAAATCTCTTCCGCCGGTCAGCGAAAAGACATGATTTTTATACCGGTAAGAAAATGCACCATCAAAATTATAAACCCCGACAGTTTCATAATATGAATTAGCGTTTACAGACATTTTCTCCCTTCGGTTGTCTTTGGTAATAACGTTAATAGCTCCTGCAAGTGCATTACTTCCATAAATTACTGACATTGGTCCTTCGACCAGTTCAACATGATCAACATTGTTCAGGTTTAACTGGCTAAGGTCCAGAATACCATTCTGTCTTCCAATTACAGGAACACCGTCTATCAATATTTTCACGTGTTCTCCTGACAATCCCTGCATGCTTAATCCGGTGCCCAGCACGCCGTCCTGGGTTGTTCGCATATTCAGTTCTCCCGCGAGCAAATCTGCGAGGTTATTTGCTGCCTTGTTTTCAATTAATTGCTGATTCAGTACTTTTACCCTGTATATAGATTTATCTGCCTTTACCGGGTTAAACTGGGCAGTGACCACCACATCGTCCATTTTAAATGCAGTGGGGTGGAGGTATATTTTTAAGCTTTCTCCGGGATGGATAGTGTCTAAACCTGGCTTGTAGCCAAGATAGGATACAGCAATTGTGGAAGGAGTAGTGATCTGCTTTATAACTTCACCATTGGTGTCAGAGATGGTGTAGTCCTGAATCTTCTTGTTAAGACTTTCAAAACAAACATTTGCAAAAGGTATTGTTTCGCCTGTTTCGGCATCAAGAATGTGTATTTTGCAGCTCTGTTGCCCCTGAACTGGCTGCAGACTGAAAACTAATAATGTAACTGTTACAATAATCCCTGATAATTTCATGCAGGAAAAATGAAATATTTTGTAATATTATAGAGTGCAGATTTTTTTATCTGCACTCTATAATTAATTTTTACTATAATTCCGGAAAAATAATTCTCCCGGGATTACTTCAGTTTAACTTTTACTGTACTTTCTTTTGTGCAAAGGTTGTACTTCCATTTGTGCTTCCTCCAAAATCTGTAAAATTTAGTTTATAAATATCTCCGGATTGTGTCTTCACAAAATAAGTGAGGCTGTCTACGATACTATACTGATAGGTTTCCATATTAATGGATTTCCAGTCATATCCGATGGTATTTATCTCTGATTTGAATTGAGCACCTGAATAGTCTGCTTTGCTTGAAGGTAATCCGTCAATTTTTGCAACAGAAGTATTTATATTGGATAATACTCCAGTAACTCCATAGGGGACAATACCTCCGGGCCCCATATTTATGGAAGCAGTATACTGAGTAAAAACCAGGTCCCAGTCTGTTTTGGCCGGTTCGTGATCTATCTCTTTTTTATTTGCAATTGAATAATATGCAAAATTTTTGGTGATATAATTATTACAGTCAAGTGCCGCCTCTGTTTCATCAGTACCATCCAGATTGGCAAATTTAAAATAGTAGATGTTATTTACAGAGTTCTTGCGTACAATCCATAATTTTCTGAAGGATTGATCCGCAAGTTGAATGATAAAAATTGAATCTCCCACAACATCATGATTAACCTGGTTGTAAACACCCCATCCATAATCGGGAAATCCGAGCTCATTCCTGTCGAATGCGCCAGTTGTCCAGGAAGTATCACTGTTATACAAATAATTAGCCAGTTTGGCGCTGTCTATGGTTAATGTTTCATTCCAGGCAGTAGTATCTCCATCAGGATAGGTATAAAGTTTGATGCCTTTTGTGCCATTTGTTCGGATACTGGAACTCCTTATATCTGTAAAAAATGCAATATCCCATTCGTCTGAGGGTGCCTGGGAAACTACTCCGTTTGACATACTGTAGTACACGTCATTCTGATAACCAGCTTCCATCGAAACTGTCACTGTATCAGCCGGATTTACGGGTTGATTGCTGTTATCCTTATTACAGGATATTACAGAAACCATAAAAGAAACCATTGTAGCAATGAAAAGTAATTTTCTCATATATTAAAAGCGTTATTAAGGTTAATAAAAGAAATTAAACTATTAATCTGCAAAAATAATTTTTTTATTTTCACCAACAGATAAGTATGAAAAATACACTAACATTTATTTTGATGCAGCAGCATCTTTAAAAAGGCGATGTAAATGTAAAAACCAATTCTGAAGTAATTTTGTAGTTCCTTGCAATTATTATGATGGATATCAGGTTTATCGGCAGAATTTGTAGTTATAATCTAAAGTAATTAGATTATTTGGGATGAAGTTCTGATCTAAAATTCAAACAATCATTGGGATATACTAAATAAGTATTGTGGTTTTTATTGATGGAATAAATAATAAAGAATCAAAAATAAATAGCTTTCAGCGTTTCTTACTTTTGTTTATTTAATAAAAAAAGCACCCTGAAACAGGATGCTTTTTTTTTATCTATAATAAAAACGGCTTACTTTTTAAAAGTACGCA
>DASQZP010001022.1:0-11583 GCA_035638655.1 Bacteroidales bacterium | reverse complement strand
TAATTGTTGTAATATCTTTGAAAGTAATATCAGCATTATTAAACTGTTCTTCTATCATTTGGTAATTAATAATATTTTCAACCAGATCGTGAATGGCCTCGAGGGTAATGTTCTTCAGGCTTCTGGAAGCAGCTTCAACGGAATCAGCCATCATAACCACCGCCATTTCTTTGGTGAAAGGGCGAGGTCCCGGATAGGTAAACTTATTAATATCCACTTTTTTCTCAGGATATTTCTTCAGGTATGATCTGTAGAAATACTGAACTGCAGTAGTACCATGGTGGGTCCTGATAAAATCGACGATTTGCTGCGGCAGATTATACTTTTTAGCTATTTCAACACCATGCGCCACGTGATTAATAATAATTTCAGCACTTTGATCAAATTCCAGGTGGTCATGCGGATTGATGTCTGAAGTTTGATTCTCAATAAAATACAATGGATTGTCCATCTTTCCAATATCGTGGTAAAGTGCTCCTGTCCTTACAAGCAGGGTATTCCCCCCTATTTTAAAAATTGCTTCCTCAGCCAGATTGGCGACCTGCATAGAGTGCTGAAAAGTACCAGGAGCTTTTTCTGCGAGTTTACGAAGCAAAGGCTGATTGGTATCAGACAGTTCCATCAGGGTAGCATCAGAAAGAAAACCAAATATTTTCTCAAAAATATAAATAAGCGGGTAGGATGTAAGTACCAACAGGCCATTTCCTGAAAACCACAAAAAGGTTTTCCAGTCTATCTGAGAAAAATCTGCTTCCTGAATAATAGCAATACCAAGATAAATAACACTATAGGATGCGATGACAAGTACAGCAGAAAGGAATAATTTACCCCGTCTGTACATGTTTGTAAGACTGAATATGGCAACAATACCGGCAATTATATTCAGAAATACAAATTCAAAGCCATTGGGTGCCCAAAAACCAACCAGGAGAACTGTTATAATATGAATAAACAGAGCCAGACGGGAATCATAGAAAGTCTTAATAATAATGGGAACCAGGGCAAAAGGCACGATATAAATACTCAACACACTGTATCGAAGTGTCATGCTTGCCGCAAAAGCAATAAGTACAACAAGCAGGAGAATAAAACTGGTCTTTAGTGTATCTTGTAGTATTTCCTTTCTGAAATTCAATAAAAACAGGAAAAGAACCAGTACAGATATGAAAACAAGGATGACCTGCCCGATAAAAACAAGATAAAAATCGGCGGATCCACCAAGTTTTTTTTCATACTCTGTTTTGAGTGATTCAAGAATTCTGTAATTATCAGAATTAACCAGTTCTCCTTTGGATACAATACGTTCACCAGCCTGTACCATTCCTTTGGTAAGGGAAAGTTCATTTAACAAACTTTGACGGGCTGCTTCTGAAGTAGTTTGATCATAAAACAAATTTGGAGCGATGAACTCATTCATGTTCAATTGCTTGAGATAATTGGCCTCTTCAGGGTCATTATCTTCTTTAACCTGATCACTTAGCTGATTAATCTGATTTACTATGTACTCATAGGCGCTTTTCTGGGTGAAAACCTCATTCAGTGACTGTTCCTTTGCAATGTTATTGCTAACAACCACAATGTCAGCATCTGTATTATCTTCCTGATCAATTACATCAGTCGATTCAAGAATACCTTTCTCGTATACAAACGTGAGTATTTTTTCTCCGAATTCGCGGTACCTGTTTTTACGATCTTCCAGCTTTTGTAGGCTTTTTGAACCATTCCCCGTTTGAGCCACATAACGGTTCCAACTTGTTGCAAAAGACTGATCAAAAGCTTTGATTTCATTTTTAAGTACTGTACTGTCATACAGGAAATAAGGGGTAAACTGTTTAAGGATACTGTCCCTTTCTTTGGTAATCTCTGCTTCTGATTTATAAATTGGAAAATCGAATGGAGCAATCAACACCTCATGCATCCAGGGTTTCCCTTTTTGAAATTCATATCTGAATTTACCTTCCCGGGGAAACAGGTATACAAGAATGCCAATTGTCAGTAAAAAAAGGAAGGCCTTGAAAATATTGTTCAGATTTTCTTTTATAATTCTAAAAAATGTCTTCATTAAAAATAAATTAGTCTTACAAAATCGGTACCAACTCAATTACTATACCGCTTTTTAAAAGGTGTCAACTATCAAAGTA
This sequence comes from Bacteroidales bacterium, assembly GCA_035638655.1. Taxonomy (GTDB): domain Bacteria; phylum Bacteroidota; class Bacteroidia; order Bacteroidales; family DASQZP01; genus DASQZP01. The sequence continues at coordinate 9,442 of DASQZP010001022.1, read as the reverse complement.
TTTTGTGGCAATTATATAATCAAATTGCACTCACTTCAAATGTACTGTTTTTTCATGAGTATGTAACACCAGTAACCACAATAACAATTTTAAGGTGTAAATGTTAATCATGAGTGTACTCCGAAAAGATAATAATAGGATTTTCAGCTACTTTTTTGCCCTGAGCCCTAAAGGGTAAAGTAGCTGAAAATCAGGCTATATTTAAAGTAAGGGGCAAATCCTGATTTTCAGTTTTACTTAATAAAGTACTTTTCGGCGTGGACCCAACCTTAGCTTTTTATTACCTGAAAAGGAATAAATAAATACGCCTGTATGGCTAAAGATAATCACTCCTTGTTCTTCAACATTGATTCAACATGGCTAAAATTACCATCATTTTTAGCAGGTTTAATTTGAAGTATTTTTGCCATAAGGTCATAAATATCAACATTATTAAAGTGTGGGGACACATATTTACTTTTAAAAGCCGGCCCGAATGCATAAAAAATTGTGTGCATATCTGTATCACGATTGTCATAACCATGAGTTCCACCAGAAAAATCACCATCACCCTCCCATTTCAAACTCCAAAGACTGTCAGCGACCACTGTAATATCCAATGTTCTGGGATTTGTGCCATAATGAAGTCGTGAAGGTATATTTTCTGATTTCCACGCCCTGAGATGATTTAAATTAGATAACTTTTGAAGAATACTGTCTTTATATCCCCTTTCAGCTTTTATTGTAAAAACCGGATTACTACCCTGAATTATCTTTATCCATTTACTTTTTAATACAGATTGCAAATCAATTACCCTGTCGTTTGAGATGTTTCCCATTCCATGATCAGAAGTTACAATGAAATTAATACTGTCGGCAATGGGTAAACCTTCGAGTTTTTCTAAAAATACGCCCAGCAAACTATCAAGATATTCAACTTTTTTATAGGTTTGAGGTGCAGTTGGGCCAAAAGCGTGGCCTGTATGGTCCGGCTCATCCAGATACCACATAATTAAACGGGGTCTCGCTTTTAAAGGTAATTGCAACCAGCTGATAACTGTATCAATTCTGTTCAGATAAGGCATACTGGCATATTTTTTCCAGTATGTTGGACGAATCCCCTCTATTTTTGCCTCTGATCCTACCCAGTAAAAAGTAGCCGAGGTCACACCCTGCTTTTCTGCCGTAACCCAAATTGGCTCTCCTCCATAGAATCTTCCGTCTTCAACTGCATCACGGTCAGAAATTTTGTAATATTTATCCAGATCAGGTGCATAAAAACTATTGTTAACCAACCCATGATGATCAGGATATAATCCGGTTGCTATTGTATAATGATTGGGAAATGTTTTGGTTGGAAAACTGGGGTTAAGATAAGCTGCCCTGACCCCTTTCTTTGCTATTTGATCCAGGTTTGGCGTGGAAGCATGCGCTGCATAGTCCCACCGGAACCCATCCATGGACAAAATGACCACATATTGTCTCTGAAATGATTTTTTCTTTTGCCCGGTTGTATTACAGGAAGTTACGAATACTCCTGAAAGGATTATAAACACAAAAAAATATCGGGAAAAATGTAATTTGCTCATGATGTAAGATATTTAATAAATATTCCTGAAAATACTATATTAAGTTGGTTTGGAGAATGCCGGGTATATTAATTATTTCTTAAAAAATACTGTTGATACTGATCCTCATCATTAATGTATTCATAAACAAAAACCTGTATATCTTCAGAAAATTTTTATAAGAATATGCAAAGTTATCCGTTGGCATAATACAAAATGATCAGCAATATAAAAACCAATAAATAAAGAGCCAGAAATATATACAGATTTCTTTGTGTTTTTTGGTTCTTTTTAAGTTTTTCAGCAATTAAACAAAGATTATCAATTTTCCTGATCAGCTTATCAAAAGCCATATTGTCTTTCACAATATAATCTGTTGCACCTTGTTTCAGAGTAGTCAATGCAATTTCAATATCAGGCTGCCCGGAGAGGAAAATTACATGACTTTCCGGGTGTGTTTTTCTTATTTCAGGAAGAATATCCAGGCCATTTATCCCCGGAAGGAGAAGATCCAACACAACAATTTCAGGCTTAAGTGATAAATGATTTATACATTCCTCCCCTTTCCCGAAGGTCATAATTCTGCTATAGCCGTTCATTTCTATAAATTTTGCGAGTAAACGATTATAGATTGGGTTATCATTAACCAGAAATATCAGGGGATTCTTGAAATTTACCATCCTGAACTAAATGATCGTTAATTAAAAAATGGTCAGCGATGAACCATTTATACTTTCAATGTAATTTACGACATCAAATTTTCTTTTACAACCAGTGTAATTCATGTACCGTATTTTACCATAAACCGGGTGCTCATTCCATGCCCTGTCATGAACGCCACCGACAGACCATGCACATCCTGCATAACCGTTTGGATCGCGTCCGTCCAGTTCATATTTATCATTAAGATAAATACATATCTTTAGAGCAGTCTCAGGAGAATCAGACCATTCCAGAATTTTTTTTGCCCAATACATGCGCATATAACCATGCATTTTACCGGCATCTACCATTTCTTTCTGAGCAGCATTCCATAATGGATCATGCGTTTGCTGCAATTCAAACTCTTCCAGTGTATACGTATATTCCCTCTCGTCTTTTCTGTGCTGATCCAGTGTAATCTTAGCCCATTTTGGAAATCCATCAAATGAATCATATTGGGGATTGTAGAAACAGAAATTATCAGATAATTCTTTTCTTATAATCAGTTCTTCAAGAAAAGCATCTGTTGAAGGCTCCTTTTCATGCTCTTTAAGGATTTCCATTGTAATACGTTGTGAGGAGATCTGACCAAAGTGTAAATAAGGAGACAGATTTGAAAGGACACGTTTATTTGGATCATTCTTGCAGTTACTATACTCTCTCAGGTTCTGGCCAATAAAATCATTCATCATCCGCAGGGCAGATTTTTCGCCCGGTCTGATCCAGTTTACAGAGCCAACCGAATGGTCAACCTGCAGATTTGACATGATTTTTTCCCATTCGGGCATTTGATAATCTTTCATCACTGATAGGGGCTGTATTTCAGGTAATGGCGGCTTAATCAGAAATTCTCTGAGCCGTCTGTTTATTTTTGGACGTATGGTATAAGCACCATATTCTTGCTTATCTGATGCAATCCGGCAGGGAACAATATTATGCGTATCTACCTCATAAAGCGGTATCCTCATCTGCTCACCAACAATTTTAATCCAGTTTCTTTTAATTCGAAGCGGATCAAAATCAGTAACAACTGCAGCAGCTTTCATCTTTTCAGCAAATGCAGGTATGGTATCACCAGGATTACCTTGCACTAAATAGAAAGGAATATTATACTCTTTCAAAGTATTGTTTAATTCCTTTAGTCCCTGAAGCATAAAATCATAATGCCGGTATGTTGCACCCGGAAAATTGTTGACAAGAGAAAAAACGGCAAAAACCGGGTGATTATTCTTTGTTAGTTCCTGTGCATACAACAAAGCCCAGTTATCCAGGATGCGCTGATCACGACTTATCCACCAGATTACCGGCCCGGATTTATATGATTTATTATTAATTAAAGTAATTCTTTCTTTTTGAACCATTTGATAAAATAATTTAAGATGTAAAATTTTCTGTATGAAATTTTTACATTATTGAAAATTAACAGAATTTTAAGGATAATTGTTTTAAGATTTGATTTTCTTTTTATGAACTTATGAGACAAAATGATGAAAGTACTTTGTAACAGATTTCAAAGTATTAAGTTTCTATTGTTTGGTTTTCATACGAACGGTATATACAAATAAATGTAACTTTGTTTGCAGGTTACCGTTTTTATGTGTGTCCGGCGTAATAATGAAATGTTTTAATATATTTGGAAACAAGAACAGACAAAACTGATCCTGGTGGGAAATTATTCTAATGAAGAGATAGTAAAAGGATTTAGGGAAAGGAGAGCCGAAATACTTTCCCATATCTATCGCCAGGTATTTCCATTGGTAAAGTATTATGTAAAAACAAATAACGGCAATGAAGAAGATGCCAAAGATGTCTTTCAGGAGTCGCTGGTAATAGCCTACCGGAATCTAAATAAACCGGGATTTACAATAACAGAAAACTTTGAAGGATATATTTACTCTACCAGCAGGTTATTATGGCTAAAAACGCTTGAAAAAAGAAGAGTTGCCCATACTAATGCTCCCGAAATAGTAAAAGAAAGTGCCAATCAGGAAAAAATTGATGAGGAAACCGAAAGTATAAAATACGGTCTTTATCAAAAGCACTTTAAAAAGCTGGATAAGGTTTGCCGGAAATTATTATCCCTGTTTCTCAAGAATACAAGTTATGAAACAATAGCTGAAGAGCTGGGATTTAGCAGTGCTGAATATGCTAAAAGAAGGAAGTATTTATGTCAGAAGACACTCATTGACAGAATCAAAAAAGATTCTGATTTTGATGCTTTAAGGTAATAACCAGTTATCTTCTAAGTTTCATAAAGATAATTACAAGTAAAAATATACTGATTGTGCCACCTAAAGATACCATCCAGTTGATTCTAACGGCTGATTTATTGCTGAATACCGGCCCGGGATTTCCTATAACCTCATAACCTGACCAAAAATAAGGATGAGCAGTTAACATATCGGCAGAATTTATAAAGTCTTTCTTTGCCATGGCCAGTGAATGAATTTTGTTTTCTCCATTTTGAAGATTTTGATAGAAATCTGTCATCAGTTTTATTCCGGATTTATCCTCCACTTCCCACAAAGACATTACAATTGAAGGACAACCGGCATAGAGAAAAGCCCTGGCCATACTCATTATTCCTTCTCCCTTTTGCTGTTTGCCTTTACCACTGTTACATGAACTCAAAACCGCCATTCTGGCTTTAAGCTGCATGTTATAAACCTCATAAGTATTCAATAAGCCGTCTTCAGCGGAATCATTATTTGCAGTAAACACAAGCTTGGAATACATAGGATTCTTGTTATTAATAACAGCGTGCATCGCAAGGTGGATTAAATCATATCTGCCTGCATAACGTTTAAAATTTCGTTCCGTGGCCTCCTTACCAGTGAATATCCTGCCATTTGTAAGAGAAGCTACATTTTTTGCTTCATCCAGGGCTCCGGGAAGAGGATACAAATCTTCACGATATTGCTGTCTCAATGTATATTTATCCGGTCTTTTCATCCCAGTAGAAGGATATTCCGGAGCAAAAGCAAGTAATTTTGACCTGTCGATTGTGGATTTTCTGGTTGAATCAAAGAGCAATGTGGCTGAATAAGCATACCCTATGTCATATTTCCTAAACAGATAAGGTAAATGTCGATAATCCAGCACCGTACTGTCTGCTTTTTTATTTAGAAGTATTTCAAAAGGAATATAGGCAAACTTTTCATCATTCACTACCAGCAGTTGCTCTATGTTTTTATTAAGATTGCTGTTTTGAAAGAAAAACCCGTATAAAGAATGAAGGGCGGCAGTAAATTTCTGATAATCCTGGAGAGTATGTTTTGAAAGTTCAGGAGCAACAAGATTTTTATGGATCACAGCAAGATCATTCTGTACCCGCTGTGATACCTGCTTGCTTTCAATATTAAATTTATCATGCGTCAACCAAAACGAATAAACAACTGAATCAGAATATACGAATTCAACCAGACAAGTGGTAGAATCAAGTTGTTGCATTAACGATCCGGCACTGATTACTCCTGTTTTGTACTTTAACGCATAGTAATCAGGATAATCATGTTCAAATTTCTGTAATAATGAATCATATTGCTGATTAAGAACGAAAAGTTTATTCTCCCACAGGAGTATCTTATTCGCATCCGGATCAGCGGATTTTTTCTCCTCATAAATGTTTTCATCATAAAAACTAATCTTCTTTTTTAACTTAAATTCCCGGTCTATAAGTTCTCGGGGTACACCCCCAAAATCTCTTGCTTCCATACCTCTGACCCCTGCCAAAAGTATGGCTGACTTACCTTTTTCAGCATATATGAATGCCTTTTGTTTGTATTGATCATCTCCGGTAAGTTTATAAAGTTCAAAAGCTGTTTGCAGCACTGCACTAAATGTTTCAGCCTCAGCTGAAGACAGGATCAAACGGCTCTCATCATCTTCATAATTTAGTCTCAATCTTTCAATCAGACTTATGCATTCTTCATAGGTGGCAAATGAAGCCTTAAGCAAAGGCATTTCCCCTGACTTATGGTAATAAGCGTCAAGCGCTGTGGCTTTTCTCTTTAAAATACTCAGAAATCCAAGTCCGGGCAAATCCTGGGAATATTCCGGATTTGCAATAAAAGCACTATCATTAAAACCAGGTTTAAAAGACATAAGTGCCTGCTGATAATATTCAAGTGCTGACTCATAATTCCCCGTTGTGGCGTATAATGCGCCGATATTGGCAAGTATATTAGCGGTCTGATAACTTACAACTCCCAGTTTCTTTTTGTATATCTCAAGGGCCTTTTTATAAAAATTCAATCCCTCATCAGGCTTGTGCAATTCATCCGTTAAGAATATTCCATAATTCATATAATAAGCTGCCAAATCGAGTAAGGAGTATTTATTTCGCTCTGCACTTTTAATAGTACTCATGTATTTTATTTTGGCCAGGTCGGTTTGTCCGGTGAAGGAGTAAGCACGCGCCATCAAATTGTCAATTTTAGGTATAAGTCTGGAATTGCTAAGTTTACCAATATGTCGCCCCTCAATAAGATTGGTGAGTGCCTCCTGATAATGATGTACATCCATCTCTGCTATTGCAAGATTCAAATATAAAGAAGCAAGTTTATCTGCATACCTAACAGAATCACGAATATATATATTTCTAACCCTTGTGAAAAACATTTTGGTTTTTTCATAATCGCCCTGTCTTCTGAAAACAACTCCCTTATTCATCAGAACTGTACTCAACAGGTCATCAGCTTCTGCTCCAGAAACATTCATACCCTTTTCAGCGCTGCTCAGATATTCAAGCGCTTTGTCATAATCGCCGAGGTTGATATAAACTACGCCTGTATTAATATAACTGTTAATTAATAAAGGATCACCAGAAGACAGAATCTGCTTTTTAATTGCGACTGATTTTTCAAAACAATCAAGGGCTGTGTCATAATTCCCCTGATAATAATATAAGATACCCAGGTTATTAAACGCTTTGGATTTGATAACTTTAAGGTCTTTATCAGTTCCCTGCATCGAAATTATTCGATTAAATTCTCTGATGGCCTCCGGATAATTTCTCTGTTTCATATGCAAATAGCCCATTTCCTGATTCAACTCGCCATACAGGAGATTGTCCTGAAAACCGGCAGAATCAAGCACATTCCTGGCTTTCAGGTAAAAAGCATATGCCTTTTGGGGCTCAATATTTCTAAAGGCTTTTCCTGCAGCCAATAATACCCTTCCTTGATCAAGAAATGAACCAGCCGATTCATAATAAGATGAGGCTTTCACAAAACTATCCATTGCAGCAGCATGATGATCTTCTTCCAGCAACTTCTTTCCTATTGCAAACAAAGAATCAGGATTTTGATAAGATAAGTATGTATTCATTGCAGAACCCTTTCTTGCCGGTTCAATACCTTGAAAAAAGGTAAGTCCTGTAAACACAAGGCTTAATAACAGAAAAAAAATTCCGTTAGTACGACCATCTATTTTATTGAAATACAACTTCATTTATGCTGCCTGTTTAACTGCATAAAATTATCATGGTTTTCCGGATTATCAAAAAAAAATTACACTTAAAATAATTTGTTATAAATTGTATTCTACTGTATAACTGTTTTTTACATATTATTAGAAATTTAAATATCATTTTTTTTTAGTTTTTATTGTCACTTTTTTAATCCATCGGAACCTATATACAAAGAGCAAGAAATTCTGCTGAAAAACCAATTAGTAACAAAAACTTAAAGTGTAGAATTATGAAAACATTAAACTTTTTCCAGTCTGCCGGTTCAAAACGTTCTTTTAACGATTTTTCAAACAGTTCATTGGATAGCAACCAAATGTATAAAGTAAGAGGTGGTGAAGGTGGCGTTTATGCAGATGTAGATGATCCTATTCTCGTACCTGATCCTCCAGGCGCAAGCGCATAAAGGTAATTTTAGCTGCATATTTGCAGTAATAAGAAACAATAATAAAATTGCTATGGCATGTATGATAATTTATCATGCTATGAGTTAGAACTATACTGAAAACCTATATATTCTACGGTGTAGTACATGCCTTCATATAATTCCGGCAAGAGATTTTGATAAAAATCAGACTTTTGTATCAAAACCAGAATCCTTAAAAGGAAAACGCTTTTTAGTATTGGAGCATTATTGCTAACTAAATAACTGATATAGACCTATAGTTTATACACAAAAACCCTTTCAAAGTTTTGAATATACATTATTATGCTGTATTTATAATAGTTGAAAAATGTATAGCAAAAAATGAGTGAAGTATTAACATTAGAAAGTTTTGCATCAGTTTATATAAACAAATATATCAATGTTTATGAACGTTTACGTTAAAACGTAACATTTAGTGAGAGTTTTGATACTTATTTATTAGCCAGAAAAATTTAAATCTTGATTGATTTCATTTTGACGCAACGTGCTGCAAAGTTCTATAGTTCTTTTGTGTCAAATAACTTTATTAAATAAATAAAAAAAATTGTATGTTTAAACCCGTTAATATTAAACGTCATGGAATTTAATTTGGATTATCAGGAATATATTCAGCGCTACCTGGATGAGGAAATGACTCCGGATGAACTGAAATGGTTTTTATCAGAACTTGATCAAAATATTCCGCTGCAGCAGGAAGTTGAGTTGCATCGGCAGGTAATGGATGCCATTGGTGAAGAAGATATTATGGCATTAAGAGACCAGCTTGATAACATTTATGAAAAGGAGACATCTACCTTAAAACCTCCGAAATCAAGACCCACCAGTGGAAGAAAAAACAAAAAAAGACTCATTGCTGTTTCATCAGCATTATCTGTAATCATTATCACTATTATGGTCTTTTTCAATCAACCTGACCAGTCAACAGTTAATAATAAAATATTTCAGGAGTACTATAAACCTTATGATGTAACAATGAATTACAGGTCAGCTGAAACAGGTGTGGATATGATCCTAAGAAAAGCTTTCAATGAGTATGAAAATCATGATTATAGTGCAGCATTGGTACTCTTCCAGGAAGTATTGAAAAAAAGGCCGGAAGATAACGCGACCAACTTATATACAGGTGTTTCCCAGATAGAAACACAACAATATAACGCTGCTAATCATAAGTTTAAAACCATAATGAGTAACGGTGCCAACCTCTATTACGAGCAGGCTGAATGGTATTCCGGATTCTGTTATTTAAAGATGGACAGTACACTGGAAGCTATAAATGTATACAAAAACATTGCCTCCGGG
>DASQZP010001021.1:0-3039 GCA_035638655.1 Bacteroidales bacterium | reverse complement strand
CCAACTTCATTCTCAATCTGCACCATAATAACCGTTCGATTGACACTATCATAACCATTGATGTGCGAAAGCAGAGAAGTATAGGCTTTTTTATCAGCTTTAAGAATCTCATCACTAAACGGAGAAATAATCTCCAGACTTTTCCCGGCTTCGGTTTTAGCCCTGGGAAAACGGATAAAATCCTTTTTTACCCAGCCCGGACAATAATGGGACTGCCCGTTCTTCCAGGCACCAAACCACAGAAGGATAAGCCTTTTATTATGATGACGGGCCTGATCTATTAAACCATCAACCAGTGAAAAATCTAAATGACCTTCCTCCGGCTCCAACAAGGACCATTCTACTGCTGCCAGGATTGTATTGGCAGATGATGAATCCAATACCGGCCAGATCTTTTTCATATAGGCAAGGCTGGAAGAACTTGAATTATGCAATTCCCCTCCAAGCACCAGGTAAGGGTTATCGTCAACAATTAACCGGGTAACTCCTCCACTTTCAGTGAGGTGCGGAATCGAGTGCTGCTGATTTTTTTTATTTGAACAACCACTTAAAAGAAGTATAAGTGAAAGTAATAACCCGGCATACTTTTGGTAAGCATTCTTCATAGTAGTCAAACAGAAGTTATACAAAAAATTAAACTGTATTAATGCAAAACATTATATGTATCCTAAAAATAAACAGGCAGCTACCTGACATAAAAGGTATGAAATGCAATTAAAACAAACAAATTACTAAACATCATTAACTTGTATCCAGACATGATTTTCCTTTTCTGATCCCTGTAAAATATTATCCGGAAGACTCAACATTCGCAGCTCCCGAACTTTAATAACTGCAAGTTAATATTTTTTTCATTTTTTGATCAACTTTTTTATCAATATAAACTAAATTATTTATTTTTGAAATACTTATAAATAGTATGTTTTAGATTGACAGGGTCGTTACCCTTTTTTCAGGAAATGAGCTCCTGAAGAATACAAACTTTACCATTTGGCTGAAGCATGCGTTTGAGCATTGTGGTATTACCCTGAATATTGAATATGTATACTTTAAACCCACTCCTATGAAAAAAAACAATTCTTTTGCAAAAATTCTTTCGGCAGTTTTCTTATTTTCATTTCTGCTACTGCCTGTTAATGCCCAAAAACTTCCGGAACAGAGCAGTATCCTGAAAAAAATGACGATTGCAAACAAGTATTTCATGGATAAATGGCCTGATGTTGGCAAAGTAATAGTTACCAATAAGGCACGTCCCAGCAATATTTGGACCCGAGGTGTTTATTATGAAGGCCTGATGGCATTATACAGCATTGACCCGAAGCCGGTATATTACCAATATGCTGTTGACTGGGCTGATTTTCATCATTGGAATTTCAGAGATGGCGTATATACCCGAAATGCAGATAATCAATGTGCCGGTCAGACTTATCTGGACCTGTATCAGATTGATCCGAAACCCGAAAGGATCAAAAACACTAAGACCAGTATTGACAGTATGATGCGCACTAATAAGATAGATGACTGGGACTGGATTGATGCCTTGCAAATGGGAATGCCGGTTTTTGCCAAACTTGGGGTAATACTGGATGATACTGCTTATTTCAACAGGATGTGGGCCATGTACAACTATACAAAAACCAGGGAAGGAGGCAATGGCCTTTATAATCCGAAAGACAGTCTCTGGTGGCGTGACAAGGACTTTGACCCTCCTTATACAGAACCTAATGGTGAAGACTGTTACTGGTCAAGAGGGAATGGCTGGGTACTGGCAGCGCTGACAAGGGTGTTGGATATTATGCCTGAAGATGCTCCTCATTGGAATGATTACCTGGAAACATACAAAGAAATGGTTAAAGCAATTGCTGAAGTACAGCGCCAGGATGGTTTTTGGAATGTAAGCCTACATGACCCCAATCATTTCGGAGGAAAAGAGTTATCCGGAACTGCCCTGTTCACCTATGGTATGGCATGGGGTATCAACAAGGGTGTGATAAGTGAAAAGAAATACAAACCTATTGTGGCCAAAGCCTGGAATGCTATGGCTAATGAGGCAGTTCATCCTGGTGGATTTCTTGGATATGTTCAGGGAACAGGAAAAGAACCCAAAGATGGTCAGCCTGTAAGTTACGATCATCAACCGGATTTCGAAGATTACGGGCTTGGTTGTTTCCTGCTGGCCGGAGGCGAAGTGTATAAACTTGCAGGACAAGACAAATAATCAATTTGATGAATCAACATGAAAAGCCTGCCTCCATAAGAGAAGCAGGCTTTTTACTTTATTGAATCTGATTAACAAAATTATTGATCAATCTCTGAGACTCTGATATTTTTATACCGGGCCACCCGGGTACACATCTGGCGCAGGCCCACCCGTCCGTTGTTAAGCCGGTGAAATTCTGATATATTCCAGTGACATAGAAAATCTTTATTATCTCCCGAAATATTCATCAGTAAATCATTCCCGTAAAGAATAACTGTAATTTTATAGGTCTTACCGGTTTTGAACATTCCTGTACGACTATAATCAGGCTTTAAAGCAGTTCCCGATAATCCCTTACCCGTTTCCGGCACATATCTTCTTGCACGGATATAATCATTTTCCGGATCGGTGTTCCTGTTACTGAAAGCAGCATAACTAATATGGTACAAACTCATATGATTGTAATATTTTTTCATAGCCGCCACTTCCCTCCTGTCTGACCATTTGCTGATATCTATTTTATACGGGCCTTCCCGGCTACCTGTAGCCATAAGATAAATAATATTCACAAAATGCATGGCCGAATCCAGCCTGGTAAATTCAAATTCCAGCTTCATATTTCCTGAAAATGAATCTTTTGACCAGAGGACAGCATGACTTGAATCGCTGTATGGAACAGGACCGGCGAAAAAAATCATGCCTTCCGGGGTGTTTTTCACACGGGCATTTATGCCGTCGAGTGTCCAGTCTTCCTTCCAGTTACCCGTACCCTGATCAAAAAAAACCTGCTGCCAATTCAGGCTGTCAAGTTTGTTAAATAAGGCCACATCAACATCAGT
>DASQZP010001020.1:0-14615 GCA_035638655.1 Bacteroidales bacterium | reverse complement strand
CTACAAGGTTGTCGCGAGTATGGAATCCACCTGTTGCTACAATTATGCCACGGCTGCAAGGTGGTGTTTCCGGTAAAAATTTAATCAGCGTAACAGCATCACCCGGCTGAAACGCGAAGCTCCTCTGTTACTTTGTCACCTAGTTGCTTTTGTTAAAAGTCGGAAGTCCGAAGACCGAATCCTTGTCCTTGGATAAGCGGGGCCTGGTGAGGGCAAGGATCACGAATCTTTGTCAGGATAGTGGGAAAGATTGTGCGAGACAAAAATCACGACCAGCCCGTGGCACGGCATGTGTGAGCGAGTAACAAGGAAGAAAAAACGACTGCGGCATACCCGATTCGAGTTTATAGTATGAAGTATGAAGTATGAAAGATTACGGCATGCCCGATAGATAGGTGGTAGTTGGAAATCCGGAGTCAGAAGTTGAGGAGGTAGAAGAGGTAGAAGAGGTAGAAGTTGTAGAGGTTATAGAGGTGGTAGAGGTGGCGTTCTAATAATGTTTAGCGTAAATCTTTCTGCTGGGTCACGCGTTGAAAATGCGCGCCAGACAAAGCAGGGAACCTTCAAATGCAAAAGAGGTTCATTATCCTTTCTGCAGGGTGAAGGCAAAAGAAGTGCCTGCTCCAACGGTACTGCGAACATTAATCGTTTGATTATGGGCCTCGATAATATGCTTGACAATGGCCAGACCAAGGCCTGTGCCGCCCTGGTCCCTGGAGCGGCTTTTGTCAACCCTGTAAAATCGTTCAAAGAGTCTGTGAATATGTTTCTCGGCAATACCAATACCATCATCCGTTACCTCAACCAGGATATTATCTCCCATCTCAAGGAAGGTCACCGTTGTTTTTCCATGCTTCTTCCCGTATTTGATTGAATTGACCACCAGATTGTTGAGAACATCAAAGATCCTTTTCTTGTCGGCATATACCTTAACGGGCTTGTCGTAAGTGGTTGAAAAGGCCAGCTTGATGTTCATGGCACGGGCCCGCATCTCCTGCATGTCGAATACGTCTTCCACAAGTTTTACAATATTAAAGGTATCATATTCCAGTTTGAGTTCACCGGACTCGAGACGAGAGATTGATTCCAGGTCCTCCACGATAGAGATCATCCGGTTGATGCTGCGCTCAGTACGTTCGAGATACAACCGGTTAATATCCGGATCTTCCAGTCCGCCATCCAGCAAGGTAAGCACGTATCCCTGGATGTTAAAAATAGGAGTTTTGAGCTCATGTGAAACATTTCCCAGAAATTCTTTTCTGTACTTCTCCATCTGCTTGAGCTGGGCAATCTCTTTGGTCTTCACCCTCGCCCAGTTGACCACTTCCTTATTTACCTCACTGATCACATCTTTCTCTTCCAGATCCTTTCGAAGGGCTTTCTCCGGGATATTCAGGTTATGGATCGTTTTATAAATGGGATTGATCTTTTCGAAGATAAAACTGTTCAGTGAATAATAAATGATCAGGTAGACAATGATGAAAATTGTCAATACAGTAAAAATCAGCAGGAGCCAGGAGTTTGTCTGATGAATCAGTGCAGAAATAACCATGGTTGCTCCGGAAACAACTGCCGTCAGCAGAGCGATATATATGGCCATCCGACGTGGAGAAGTATTTTTCATAACTGTTGAATTTCTGTTTAAGATCAGGGCAAAGCTGCAGCCTGTTCCTGCGAATCAGACTGAAAATTCACAATCTGGTGTTTTTGCTACAGGAAGCAACAAGGTTAGATTAAATAATAATTAACAAGTATTACTGACCGCTCATTTGTTCTTTGACAATTTTCGCTATGTATTTTCCTATGATATCAAACTCAAGATTCACCACGGTACCTTCTTTGATCTGGTGAAAATTGGTATACTCATAGGTATAGGGTATAATAGCCACTTCAAAGCTGTTCGACTGTGAATTAACCACTGTAAGACTCACACCGTTCACTGAAACGGATCCTTTCTCAACTGTGATATTACCCTTATTCCGGTCGTATTCGAATGTGAAATACCAACTTCCGTCTGCTTCTCTGACGTTTTTACAGATTGCAGTCTGATCGACATGTCCCTGTACAATATGGCCATCAATCCGTCCGTTCATCAGCATGCTTCTTTCGAGGTTTACCTTATCACCTTTCTTCAGCAGTCCCAGGTTCGATTTCAGCAGTGTTTCCTGAATGGCGGTCACCGTGTAGGTATTGCCTGTTTTTTTAACAACCGTGAGACATACCCCATTATGGGAGATACTCTGGTCAATACTGAGTTCATCCACAAATGAGCATTCCATGGTGATATGCAGATTCTCTTTGTCTTTTTCAAGGGCTACAACAGTAGCTGCTTCTTCTACAATTCCTGAAAACATGGTTTTTTTCTGTTATTAATTAATATTTTTGAAATGAATATTTAATAATGTAAAAATCAAAACGATTATTAATCGATTTAGACAATTATTCCATTAATAAGCCGGAGCAGGCAGGGTCCAGGGAAGTTCAACATCCCAGTTTGCCCTGACGGAAGTTCCGTTATCATTGTAAAAACTTACTTTTTCCGGCTGTCGGTGTTTATCGTAATCGCCTGTATCCCATTTTTTATTCCCGTTAAGGTCAAAAATAACCTTGATCCGGTATGTTTTCGGATACAGATAACCGAAAGTCAGCTTTCCATCTTCTTTAGTATATTGTTCCCTGACAATTTTGTCTTTCTCCAGCAGTTGCACGATAAGGGGTGACTGCACATTGGTCAGATTAAGAATGATGCTTCCGTACGCGTTTTCTTTCTGTGTATTAAAGCTGATGGAGGTAGTATCATTTGTCATTCCGTAAATATCAGTAAAGGCACCTGGCAGCATTTCATATATATATTTGGCATCCGGTTCCCAGGGTTTCCCGGGAGAGACAAAAAATGTCCTGGTGTTGGATGAATCCTTTGAAAGGATGAAAGCCTGTTTTACCTGCAGGGTATCTTCCATTTTGAAAAAACTGATCTGTGTTTTATCATAATCGGCCACCGGATAGGGAGAAATGATCCTGATATTTTGGTTAAGATCAAATGTTTTACCTCTGGATATGTTAAGTGCAGGTTTGAGCCACTGTTTTTTTTCAGGTTTTTCCTCTTCTTTCAGTTTACCTCTGCCGCCCTTATTTTCAGGTTTGACATAAACCATGTCAAGCGTATCGAGCTGCATAACCATGTTCTGCAGCGAATCTTTTATCAGGAAGCCAATTGACAACTCCAGCGAGTCTTGTTTGACGAGGGTGGTATCAGTAAGGAACAGGTCAATGGTATCCATATTTGCTGAATACTCAGGGATATACCATCCGGAAGAATCCGGAAAATTCAATGGAGAAATCACGAGGCTGTCCCTGTACAGGGGAATATTAAAGGTAAACTGCAGCTTATGTGCATCATCACGGGTATTGATGGTAAGATATTGTCGCGCCACATCAGCCTCAAAAAGGTGTAGCCTGGCAAACAGATTGTATTTGTTATAAGCTTCCCTCATCAGCGAATCAGTTGGCAATGAATCGTTGAGGTTCATGGCGGGCTCTGTGGTTTCTTCTTTTGTCTGTCCTGCAATTGCTGATGAATCGATACGGGCAGTATCAGCCATGAGAGAATCCAGCATCTTTTCTTTTTCTCTTGTTACCAGCGAGTCGATTCTGGCCAGCACATCGGCTCTTATTGTAATGACACTGTCTGCAAAAGCCACTTGTTCGTTGGGCAGGTCATACATCATATTTGCATTCACATCTTTCAGTGCAAACAACCTGTATTTCCCTTCCGGGATATTATTGATAGAAAAATATCCTTTTTCATCAGTTTTGGTGATGTAAGCAGGGACCATGGTGTGGGGTGCACTGTCGTTAAGATTTTTATACAGCATCACCAGTTCTCCGTCCTTATCAGGCGTAAGGTCAAAAGCTTTCAGCACACGGCCTTTGATTGACAAAGAATCGAGAACGGGACCCGTGGAGAAAACAAATTCATAACCAGGAAGGGGATTCCCTTCGTTATAATCAGTAATGGCGTTTCCGAAATTGAGTGTGTAAGTAGTACTGTCCCGTAAGTCACTCCTGAGCTGTATCACCAGTCTTTTACCTTTTTGTACCACTACAGGTTTATCTTTCTGGGGAGGAGAAACAACAAGTTCCTGGTTAACAGACTTCAATTGTATAAACTCATTAAATTCGATACTAATCTCCTTGTCTGAATAGTTGGTTGAATAATTTTGTGGCTGGCTGGTAACCACTTTCGGCGGCGTAACATCTTTGGGACCGCCGGTAGGAGTGCCTATCCTGGCACAACTAATGGCTGCATACAGGAAAAGCAGAACCGGTATAATTATTTTGTTTCTTTTCAAAACGAAGGATTTAAGCATAAATGTACTTAATAAGGATACAAAGATAAACAGATTTTTAAAGAGAGAGGCTGGTTATAGAAATTCATGTTTTTTTCAAGTGCAATCAGTTTGATTTATTAGTTTTGTCGGTTACTTTTACAAAAAAATAAAAAATTCATGATACTACAATTCATTACCTGGAATGTAAATCCGGAGATTCTTCCGGTTGGTCCGTTATCTATTCGCTGGTACGGACTACTGTTTGCAGCCTCTTTCTTATTTGGTTATCTCATCTTACAAAAAGTATTTAAGCGGGAAGGGGTCTCTCAGGAAGTGCTCGACCGGCTGACTGTTTACATGGCCATTGGAACAATTGTGGGGGCCAGGCTTGGGCATGTAATTTTTTATGATCCGGTGTATTATTTCAGCAATCCAATACGTATACTGAAAATCTGGGAAGGCGGACTGGCCAGTCACGGTGCTGCCATTGGTATACTGATTGCGCTGTATCTGTTTGCTAAAAAGAGTAAAAAATCCTTTTTGTGGACAATGGACAGGATTGTGATTGTAGTAGCCCTGGCTGGTTTTTTTATTCGTACCGGCAATTTGATGAACTCTGAGATATACGGAGTGGAGACGCACCTTCCCTGGGGATTTATTTTTGTCAGAAGAGGAGAGATGGTTCCCAAACATCCCACGCAGATCTATGAGGCATTGTCCTATCTGGCTATCTTCTTTTTATTATACTGGCTTTATCGGCGCCGGACTGATAAAATAAAAGAAGGATACCTGTTCAGCATCTTCCTTGTATTGGTTTTTACAGCCCGGTTCCTTATAGAATTCATCAAAGAGGTACAATCGCCCTGGGAAGCAAATTTACCGCTTGATATGGGACAGATACTCAGTATTCCGTTTGTTATTGCCGGTATTATTCTGTTTTTTAATGCCCGAAAACGCGATGTTCCGGTGATACCCGCGGAGATTCTTCAAAAAGAAAAGAACCCCAAACCGGCTGGCAAGGGCTCTTCAAACAAAAAAAAGAAAAAATAATAATTTTTCGGAGGTTACTCATATTTTATTGCGTCTGCAGGATTGATACGTGAAGCTTTCAGCGACTGATAGCTCATTGTAAGAAAGCCTACTATGAGTACCAGTGCTCCGGCAGCCGGAAAGATATACGGACTAATAGTGGTACGATAGGCAAAATTGCTAAGCCAGTTGTTCATCAGGTACCAGGCAACTGGTGATGCAATGAGAATGGCTATGAGTATCCATCTTGAAAAACTTTTACCCAACAGGGTTAGCACACCTGCTGCAGAAGCTCCCATTACCTTGCGTATCCCAATCTCCCTGGTACGTCTTTCAGTAAGAAAAGCTGTGAGACCGTACAGGCCAAGTAAAGCAATGAATACCGCCAACCCGGTGAAATAGATTAGGACTGAACCAAGTCGCCTTTCAGACAGGTATAATTTGCTGAAAGACTCATCCAGAAACTGATAGTCGAAGGGATGACCCGGATCAATTTCATTCCACTTGTTGGTAAGCATCTCCAGAGTTTGATCTATATTATTTCCGCTTATCCTGATATTCAAATACCTGAAGCGGTTAGGCCGCGAAGTCATAATGATCGGATTCACTTGCCGGTGAAGTGATTCATAATTGAAATCAGCCACCACACCAATCACCTGGTAATTGCTGACACCGTTAAACCTGATCTTGTGTCCCAGAGGTTCTTTCCAGCCCATCATTTTTACGGTAGCCTCATTGACAATCACTAACTTGCAACTGTCACTGGTTTTTCCGGGAAATTTTTTCCCTTCGATAAGTTTCATATGATAGGTATCAAAGAAATCGCGGTCTACTTCAATAGAGGCAAGGGTATATGGAGAAGTCTGCTTCTGGCCCTCAAACATATAGGATTGAAAAGACATTGAATTACCCGGGTAATTCTGGGAAGATGAAACATCCACAACACCTGGTGTGCTGCCAATTATATTTTTTAATGATACTGTTTTTTGCCTCAGTTCATAGGTTTGCAGGGGGACAATTATCACATATTCTTTATCAAAACCAAGTCTTTTATGCTGAATGTAATTCAACTGTTTATAAATGATCATAGTAGCAATGATCAGAACCACTGAGACAGAGAACTGAACCACCACCAGCATGCTCCTGAAGAGTGCACCATTCCTGCCCTTTGATATTTCTCCTTTCAGCACCCTCACCGGCTTGAACCCTGAAAGATAAAAAGCCGGATAACTGCCGGAAATAAGTCCGATTACAAAGGCTCCACCCAGAATCTTAATCAGCAGCCATTTATCTCTTATATAATTAAATTCAACAGGTATACCAGTGATTGTCCTGAACCAGGGCATAACAAATTCAATCACTACCAGTGCAATAAACAAAGACATGAAAGTGAGAATCAGGGCTTCCCCCAGGTACTGCCGGACTAGTTGTCCCCGGCGTGCTCCAACAACTTTACGTATTCCTGTTTCCTTTGCTCTCAGCATTGAGCGGGCTGTTGTCAGATTCATAAAATTGATAGAAGCAATTAATATAAGAAAAACAGCAACAGCTATAAATATATAGATGTAACGTATATCACTGTTTGGACCAATGTCGTATTTACGATTTGAATGCAGGTGGATGGAAGTAACCGGCTGAAAAGTTAGTGAAATTTTGATGCCCGAATTTTTCAGGTTATCCCCCTCGTACTGATCTATAAGTGCAGGCATGTCTGCAGCTATGTGCCGGATTGAGCTTCCATGTATCAGCCGGATATATGTATAATAGTTGATTTCAGAATTCCATTGGTCCATTGCCTCATGTGATCTTTTTTCGTAAAGAGTGGTAAATGAGGCCAGCGCGCGATAAGTAAAATGTATATTGCTTTTTGGTGGTTCAATCACGCCTGTAACTGTATAGTAATCCTGATTGTTTATCTTAATAAGTTTACCCATTGGATCGTTATCTCCGAAATATTTGGCAGCAAGCTGGGGTGTGATAACAATGGAGTAAGGTTTAGTCAGTGCAGTTTCAGGATCCCCCATAATAATTGGTGGCGTAAATACCTTAAAAAAACCTGAATCGGCATATACAAAACCTTTCTCATAATCCTTTGTACCATCATAAGAAAAAAGTCTGCGGTTACTGGAAAAAGAGAGCCTGGTATAAGCTTCAACTTCAGGATATTTCTCTTGCAGTACCGGACCCAGAGGGGTCATACTAAGGGCTATCTCATCAATGCGCCCGGCAGCTTCCAATGTAATTGCCGGCCGGTAAATATCTTCCGGGCGTTCATAAAAGCTGTCATAACTCGTTTCGTACTGAACAACCAACAGGATCAGGATAGCAGCAGCCAATCCAATAGCAAGACCAATCACATTAATAAGTGAATATTCTTTTGATCTCCACAAGGAACGGAATGCAATTTTAAGATAATTTTTAAGCATGGTGGTTTATAATTTTTCTTCTTTGGTTTTCTTCTGATTAATTTATGCAACCAGGGATACCTATATGAACAATGTATAGTTTATTGCCCAGGGTATTTCCAAACACCATGTACCACAAATTGCGCCAAACATATTATTTGCCACTATATCAATACAATAACCTTAAGTTTAAAAGCAACCAATTGTAAAGATTTACAACAGTTGTTGTTCGTAATGGTACGGAGGAGAGATGAGTGGGGAGTCGGAAGTGGGCATCCGGTTTCAGAATTATGTCTGTGGTAATATTTAAGTTTAGTTATTGAGGGGCTGCGAGGAGGTTGATTTCACAGAGGGGCACGGTGGCGCTGCGTTTTTTTTCACAGTGTATTACAGAGTAACAGCGTGCACAAGCAGATGAATATTTAAAATCGCCACAATCCTCTTAGCAGTCTCCAGATAAATAGGGCTTAATCTTTTGTAACCATGGAACTCCACCAGTCTTTGTTCGGTTGGTAATCTTTCGATAACATGTTCCTGCGCTGTTCTTCCAAACGTGGCCATAGCTCCTTGACAATGCTCTGTTCGTACTGCTGCCCGGCCTGTGCATTGTACTCCGGATCTTTCTGCGGGACACGTGCGCCAACGTTTTTCAGATAACCGAAAAGTTCGGTATGCAAATGTTTAGCAATATCCTGATTTTGCTCAGAAAGATCGGTGGTTTCAGAAAGATCGGTTTTCAGATTGTATAGTTCCTCATGGCCATCTTCATAATAATGGATCAGCTTCCAATCCCCTTCCCGGATTATTGAACTAGGGTCGCCTCCTTGGTTTCCGTAGTGTGGATAGTGCCAGATCAATGGCCGTTAAGCAATGGTTTTTCCATTTAAGAGTGGCAACAAACTGATGCCATCATTGTGCTGTTCTGGCCGTAAGGGGAGCCCTGCCAAAGCAATTTGGTCGATATTCGGGGTTTCGTAGTATTTACTTCCCATGCAACTCAAATCGGTGTAGCCCAGATCATCAGCAAGAATAAAAAGAATGTTGGGTTTTTTAACTTTTTCATGCTTCTGGCATGAGATCAGCGAAAGCATAATTGCAGCCCCAGGAGCTACGACTGAATTGAATAGTTTCATATCTATTTATTTCTATTGTTTGCAATTCCAAAGTTCTTTTTTTTCAAAATTTCATAAACTTTAAAATATATCCGGTATTATTGAAATCCTGTAGCTCCAATATATACCACTCTATTAATACCACCCACACAGGCTTTTTCATGATACGCATTATCTACCTTTTGACAAATAATTTGTTTTCAATAAATATTTTTTATCGAAAAATTACGTAAGGGCAACTCAGACCTGATATATAAATAATCTTTAACAGGATTTGGGTAAAATAGTATCTGTCCATAAAGGTAGATATTTCTTATTTTTTTCATTTTTCATTTGCTGAAATTCCTGGTTACAGTAAACTGGGTTTGGGTGCAATCTCAAACCAGCGAGCTTATAGAACTCCGGGGTCCAGGCGGACGCTTGAACCATACAGAACCTGATTCTCTGAGAGATAATTGGCCCCTAGTAGATACCGGAGTGGGGGATGGTAAGTGTCAACGGCTATTCGCCATAATTAATAATTGCCTGCAGGCATCGTTCGGCAGTATGGCCATCCCAGAGAGGCGGGCGGACGGGCAGACGTTCTTTTTCCATAGTGATGCGGTACTCTTCCCGGATGCGTGATACATTGTTGCCTACCAGTACACTGGCACCTCCATGTTCACGAAGTGTTACGGGACGCTCGGTGTTCCAGCGCAAGGTCAGACAGGGTGTCCCCAGCACGGTACATTCTTCCTGCAGTCCGCCACTGTCCGTCAGCATGATGCGGGCATCCATATTGAGACGCAGCATCTCATGATAGCCCAAAGGATGCAACAGGTACAACCCGGGATGAGCAGCTACTTCTTCCCACAAACCGAAAGCAGCAAGTTGTTTCTGCGTTCGCGGATGAATGGGCCAAATAACGGGTAAATCAGGTGATACTTCATCCAGAATGAAACGGATCAATGGTTCCAGCACTTCCTTCCGGTCGACATTGGAGGGCCGGTGCATGGTCATCAGGGCATATGATTGCCGGGGTGCAGCAGGTTGTCCGTCAATCCTGCTTAACCGGTTTTCTGCGAGTATGGCACCAATAGGCATCGCAGCAGCCTTGTTCCGGTTGTCCTCCAGGGTATCGATCATGATGTTACCGGTGAACTGTATCTTTTTTTCAGGTACTCCTTCTTTCCTCAGATTTTCACCCGACAACACATCGGGGATCAGTAACAGGTCGGACAGCCGGTCGGTGACCAGCCGGTTGATCTCCTCGGGCATGGTCATGTCGCCCGAACGCAGTCCGGCTTCGATATGACATACTTTGATGTTAAGCTTTTTGGCCGTGACCGAGCAGGAGAGGGTCGCATTGACATCCCCCACTACCACGACCCAGTCGGGCTGTTGCTGCTCCAGCACTTTCTCGAACGCGATCATCGTATGACCAACCTGCTCGGCATGTGTCCCGGAGCCAACCTCCAGGTTGATATCGGCCTCCGGAATATTAAGTGCCTCGAAAAAAGTATGACTCATGCGCACGTCGTAGTGCTGACCAGTATGGACCAGGATGTGCTGTACCTGTTCTGACGGAGCATGATGTTGCCGGTTATACTCATTAATAGCTTTGATGAAAGGAGCGATCTTCATGAAATTGGGACGCGCTCCTACGACGGAGATGATTTTCATTGGTTAATATTTGATTATTCAGGTTTTTATTAGCTGGTCGGGCCAGGGATGAATGAGATACGCTGTTGCCGTATCTTTTGTTACATTATTACATTATAGTGCTGCGCTTGTTTTCTTCGTTACACTGCGCATCACAGTATTATTTTCACAGAGGACGAAGTCTCAAAAGCCTTGGGAGAAGCTCAGTGAATTTAAATGCGTGCCGGAAATTGTTTCCAGTTACCATTCACCAGTCCTCTTCACTATAGAAATGTTCCCAGACGGGTTGTGTTTCTGCTTTGATCCGGGCAATTTCATCGGATGGCAGCCTTTCTTTCCATAAGGTGATGTTGCGTTTTGCGTCTCTTTTGAGCCGGTCCTCACTGTCTGGATTAGTGGAGTCTGTGATGAATTTTTGTACGTGCTGGTCGAACTCAAGGTCTAAGAATTCGAAGATCCTGTTATATTCATCGAGCGGTTTATCCGACAGGTCTTCATGCCTGGCAAAATACCAGTTCGTGCGGTACTTCTTTTTGAAATAGTGTACAGTGGTATATACGATGTTCCACAACAAGATGCCCTGACTGACGAGGTCTTGTTCCTCCCGTGCATATTTCCTGATAGTTCCGGCATAGTCGTGCAGGTGCGTTTTCAGGAGTGTTTCCTGCGAGAGAAAATCATTGAAATCAAAACGCCATTTTTTCTCTTTAAGACTGGCTACGAAAGCTGCCGGGTGCCGTATCATGATCACAATCTCCCATTGTAACCGTTTGTAGATCCACTCGGCTGACATGATGGCCAGCGGATCTTTATAAATATACCTGTTAGTCTTGTTACCTAAGATATGTGACCAGAGGTATTTTGCATCTTCCACCGATCGGATCTTGAAAAACTTAGAGATGGTCCTGGAATTAACAACGGAGCTGAAGGTGTTCAGATAGCTGACTGTTTTGTCCTGTTGTCCGGTCGGACTTTCGGAGAGATACTGGAACCAGTTATTTAGCGGGGACCGGGTATGTAGGTCGATATTAAATGGCTCGTTTACATACAAAGTGTTCTTCGCCTGAGAAAGAACTGTACCTGCCCAGGTAGATCCGGAGCGATGTATGCCGGTAAGAAGGATGTTTTTGGGCATGTCGACGGACAATTACGTTATTGGTTGAAAATAATGTATTACCATGCCGTACTGTTTATATCAGGTAGTATATTTCTGTTATGTTGCACAACATGTTTATAATATATACTAAACAAAGAAATATTTATTTGGTTCAGCAGAGAGGCGTTTTTTTTACAGAGTTCGAAACTGGAAGCTGAAAGCTCGAAGGGGGCAATCGGTTCCAGAGTTATGTTAGGTATTATTATTTTGTTGAGTTGTTTAGTTGTTGAGTCGGAAGACGGAAGTAGGCATTTCGGTTTCAAAATTATGTTTGTATTAATTTTTTGAGTTTGGTTTTTCCCGGAAGATTATCGGGCATGCTACAATATTTTTTGCTTCAAGCTTCCTTCTGTAAATATGAAGCTCCTCTGTTACTTTGTTACCATCTTCATATAGCTTTGCCTCCTCAGTCCCATGGTGAAATTACGGAACGAGCAGGCGTTGTGATTGTTATATGAAAAAGCCGGATGAGTTATCCGGCAGTTAAGTGATTCCTGGTTACCAGGGCCGCGTGTATATCTACCACCAACTGACGGGTAATGCCTTCTACCTCGATCAGCAGGTTGGTCTTTCCTTTTTTCTTAATGAGATGACCCTGCAGCCCTTTCAACGGTCCGGCCTCAATGATCACCGGATCGCCTGTCTCAAAATGTTGGTTGGTGACCCGGAACTCGGGTTTTTCCTGTATCAGAATTTTAAGGTTATCAATCTGATACGGAGGCACAATTGCAGGTTTGCTCTCAAACCGTACAAAGGCCACTACATTGGGTGTCTGTAGTACTTTCAGGTAGTCACGCCACCTGATCTTAACAAAGACATAGCCCGTAAAAAGAGGCACTTCCACCATCTTTCTCCGGTCGCTCCATTGACGCAACGTCCTGACCAGCGGGGCCCATGCATGTATAGCCTGTTCCTGTAATTCACTGACTACTTTTTTTTCGGAACGGGAATTGACATAGATGACGTACCAGTTGTATTCGTGTGATTTCTGTAACGTTGTCACGTTATTTTTCATTTCATTCAGGGTTGAAATCAACAAGATGTAAAGGTAGTGAGATTAATTTTTAGAAAACAGATTTTTTTTGGTGATTTTTATCATTGGAAGAGGAGATAGAGGAGATAGAGGTTGTAGAGGTTGTAGAGGTTGAGGAGATGAGTTGGGAGTCAGAACCGAATGTATCTGGAACCAGCCTGAAAGGCTGAGAGATCAAAGCCCTGGGTGAAGCCCCGGGTATTGTGGCGCACCCCCTTTCCTCCGCCGCATCCGTAATGATTATTTTGAAACCGGATGTTAATTATGCGGCGGGTGGAAACGAAAAATTATATATAACCACACAATACAATCATGCGATAGCGGGGGTTGTTGCAAAAATTCTAATTCCTCATAAGCATTAGGCGCTTAGGATACAATTTTTACCAACATGTTGTTCAAATTATGCATCGGTTACTTCCCCGCAGGGTTTCAATTGCTAATTGCCAATTGCTAATTGAAAAAGTATACTTCGGATTAAAATTTTTGCACGCTCCCGTTTTGAACGGAACAGACTTTGTTCTCGTACATTTTGATCCAGCCATCTGGACTTTATTGACAAACTCTAAATAAGTCACAAGTCTGGAGACTTTCGACAGTGGACAGAAAATGAGTGAATGAAAACTGTCAACTAAATACAGGCATTAACAGCTTCTTCGGCCTTCGGTCTTCCGACTCCCAACTCACCTCTCACTCTTCTCACCAACTGCCGATCCGTATACCGGCTGAGAGAATATTATGCTTTCCCCGGAAAAATTCCGGACTGAACCGGTTTAGGTACCAGGTGGCGTTCTGGTCGTTGCCATCATAGCCCTTTACAGATAACGCCATATATTCTCCGAACAGCAGTATGTTGGGTGTAAGCCGGCAGGAGGTGCCGAGGGTCAGGCGGTTACGGGTCCATACCAGCTGTCCAAGCATGGGATATTCATCCACCCTTGTGGCGCCTTTCAGGGCATAATTGTATTCAGGTGCTTTAACGGCATGTGAATAGCTTGCATAACAATGCCAGGCTGCCGCAGGGCGGTAATCGAGGCGGGCAAAAACTTCCTGTGCGTTGTCCCGCAGGTACCAGCCCAGATCGTATGCATCATTGGTATAACGCAGGGAGGGTACCCGGTGCTCATAGGTGAGTGGAGAAGAGCGGGTGAACTCCGCCGTGAGGCTCAGGTTACTGACCGGCCAGCCGGAAACCCGGGCACCGGTCTTGATACTGTAAAAGTTATGCCGGTTGGGATCGGTGATGCGGCTGACGGACAGTTCGTCAACATAAAGTGTGCTGTAGAAATGCAGGTACTTGATCTGTCGTATGCTCAGGCTGAAAAACATCTGGGAATTCTGGTTGTCGATACCCTGGTTGACTGTATGGTCGATCGATTTGAAGAAGGAGAACGGGATCAGGTAGGCCGGATGCATATGGATGTCGCTGTAGACAATGGAGTTACCAAAGGAGATACCGATCTGCTTCCAGGGATAGAAGGTATAGATATTGGCCGCCATGAATTTTGGATGACTCACCGGCTCACTGTTATTTACCGGGAGGAGGTATTCATTGGTGCTGTCGGCGATCACCGGGCGCAGCCACGCATGAAAATAACGGAAGTACAGCCAGCTGACCGGGTGCAGCTCCAGGCTGATCATGGGAAACGCCGGCGCATGTCCCGAGAGGATATTCTTCCCGTGGTAGCCCTCGCCCCAAACAGGAACATCCTGCCGGATACCCAGAGAGCCCCACTTCCATTTCCATGCCAGTCCGCCACGAAACTCCCCATAACCGGAAGTAGTGCTGTCGTTGGTAAATGACCGGCTGAAAGAGGAGAGATAACGGGGCCGGCTCAGGAAGCCATTGTGATCTGTAGTATAACCATATCCGGCATACAGGCAGAAAGAAGAACCGATGTATGCTGTCGC
>DASQZP010001019.1:0-2678 GCA_035638655.1 Bacteroidales bacterium | reverse complement strand
ATTTCTGTTGCCGACATTACCCTGCGCAAAAATGCTGAAAAAACTTTACGAACCCTTTCGTTAAAACTTTTGAACGCTCAGGAAGCGGAAAGAAAAAAGGTCTCACGTGATCTCCACGACAGTATCGGTGCTAAATTAACCGGTATTAAATACAGTTTGGAAAAATTATTCGCAGACATGAAAGATGCACCAATAAGCTTAAAAACGACCACTAAGGATCTAATTGACATTTCCCTGAATACGATTGAAGAAACACAAAGAATTTATAAAAATTTACATCCTTCAGTCATAGACGATATAGGACTTCAGGCGGCCATACGAGACTTGATTCACGAATTTCAGGCAATATATTCACACATTGATATAGAGATTGAACTTGATGTCGAAGAAAATGATATCGTTGATTCACTGAAAATCCAGATTTACAGAGTCATTCAGGAAGCCCTAAACAACATTGCCAAACATAGTGATGCAAATAAATCCCGTTTGATATTAACAAAAAATAACGAAGAAATACAACTGATCGTCGAGGACAATGGTAAAGGGTTTGATTTAAAAAATGTATTTGATGAGGATGGCCATACCAGCGGTATGGGGCTTGAAAGTATGAAAGAACGAACAGAACTCTTCGAGGGTATATTTAAGATCAAATCAGATGAGGGGAAAGGAACTATGATTGAGGCATTTTGGCCCTGTGGACATAACTGCTGAATTATTCCGTTACCAGGCCTTTCTTAATAGCATATGCCGTTAAAGCTGATGCGCTGTGTAAATCCAGTTTGTTCATTATATTGGAGCGGTGTTTATCAACCGTTTTTGGACTGATACTAAGGTAATCAGCAATTTCAGAGCTTTTATGTCCTTCCCCCACCAGTTTTAAAACTTCTCTTTCACGTTGTGTTAGAGAATCCCAGTCGGTTTCAGATTTTAATTTTTTACTCCCCTCGAGATAACCCGCCAGCACCTTATCTGAGATCGCTGGACTAAAATAAATCTTGTTTTCAAGTACTTTTTTAATGGCTATTAAAAGCTCAGAGTGGCTATCTGTTTTAAGGCAATATCCGTCGACACCCATATTAAAAGCTGTAAGAATGTATTCATCCGATTTGTGAAAGGTCAAAACGAGTATCTTGACCTCAGGAAACTGCTTTTTTATCTCAGAGATAACGGATATACCATCCAATTTAGGCATGGAAAGATCCAATAAAATCAAGTCCGGTAGATACTTTCCAACGGTCCTAATCGTCTCAATTCCGTCCTCAGCCAAACCCACAACCTCAAGGTCATCACTATCACTTAGCAAAGATCGTAATCCTTCTCTGACGATTGTTTGGTCTTCTGCAATTAAAATTTGGAATTTCTTTCCCATGGTGAATCTCAAATATATCACTATATTCAGGATTAATATTCTGCGCCAAGATTAATATTCTGCGCATTAATAGACAATAAAAAATGGAGAATTACATAATTTACCCCATATACCATTCCCATTAATTTTAGTAAATAGATGATGTAATCTAAATTTATGACATCGAGAATAGTTCATGCAATCTGCTTAAAACTTGGGAACAGTTTTAAAGTAACTCATGATGAATATATTAATTGTCGAAGACAACGTCGGTTTGCGTAAGATGATGAAAGATATTCTTGTTGCGGAACTGCATTTCGCAACTATTGCAGAAGCTTCGAATGTAAAAGAAACTTTTATCGAAATTTCTAAAAATCTACCTGATATTATCATTATGGATCTCAAACTGGAAAAAGAAAACGGATTAAAACTTACTAAATTAATAAAGGAAAACCATCCTAAAATAATAATCGCTATAAATTCCAATTATGATTCACTCGAATACAGAAAAGCGGCGCAACAAAAAGGTGCCGATGTTTTCTTTTCTAAAAAGACAAACAATGTTGGTGACATTATTGCCTTAACCAAATTTGTTAATGGAATTAAATCAAGGCAAGGTGAGCCTGTTTAAGCACAATTCTTTGATCGCATGTGTTTGGGTGATATAAAAAATTGACATCGCGTTTTTATTTGAAAGGAAAGCAAATGAAAAATAATACAACCAAAGCAGAAACCGGCAAAAAACTTATAAAGAAAGGTGAAGAAAGATTAAAGGAAAGTGAAAAGATAACAAGCAAAGCTAAAAACATTTTGGATGAAAATATTAGAAAAGTCAAAAAATATAAAACAAGGATTGAAGAGGGAGAAATGATAAAAGATGAAAGCGCGAACCTGTTGGAAAAAGGCGATATATTAATAGAAAAGAGGGAAAACAATTCTCAAATGAAAGAAATTGGTAAAAAAAATATAATAATGGGAAAAAGATTGAAACGGGCAGGTGAAACAAGGGTGAAAAATTATCAAGGAGAAAAAGAAAAAAGCGAAGAATGGATCGAACATGGGAAAGAATTGATGGAAAAGGGTGAAAAAATAGAAGAGATTGGCGAAGAACTGATAAAGACCGGGAAACGATTAAAAAGCAAATGTTAAATTATAATATCTATGTTGCTTCAACATTAGACAGAAACTTTTCATATAAAGGAGGGTTAAATGAAGCTGTTGAAGAATTTTCCTTTTTGGGTTGCATTTTGTGTTGCAGTCGTTGGACTCATATTTAGCATTCTGCCGGTTGTTCAAACATCTCTGATGGATTTTAAAGAACCGAACAAAT
>DASQZP010001018.1:0-17131 GCA_035638655.1 Bacteroidales bacterium | reverse complement strand
GTAAACCGTTGGGAATAATCTGCCAGTAAGAAATCATTTTATGAGCCTCCATCAATTTAGTCCCTCCGGAGGCCCCTGACAGGGATGCCTCAGATGGAACAGTTTATTACTAAGTTCGCCTGATGATAATCATCCATTTTTTTGGTTCATTTTTTTGTTTGTTGCGCAAAGGTAAATTTTTTTTGCTAAAAAAGGCGTTTAATTGTGTTGTTTTAAATGTTTTTTTGCTTTTAGATGGTTACTTATCCGGTTAAAGCCGATTATTGCCATGCCAGGTTTAACCGCCAAAGGTGTTTCCAAGATTTCTCCAACCTTGGTCGAAGGTTCAGGAGTGGTTACTACCCGCGCCAATATCCACTGGCTGGTAACCGAATACGGAGCGGTCAATCTTTACGGGAAACCCATGCAGGAAAGAGCTAAACAGATTATTTCAATCGCGCATCCTGAACACCGGGAAGCCCTTGACAGAGCCGCTTTCGAAAGATTTGGCCCTCATTTCCATTTTGTTGCGGGTAATTAGCAGGAATATCATTTGATTATTTCACAAAAAATGCCGGTTTTTCCCGGCATTTTTTGTGAGTATCATATGCTTTTTACTTTTACGGTACCCACCAGTAACTTGAAATAAATGCAAACAGAAGGAAGATAACCAGTATCCAGAAAAATCCGGTGAGCGCCATCGCCGAGGAAGGCTCTTCCCCTGGTTCTATATTCTCTCTGCGTCGTCTGGTATCCGCGGGTGTAGCTGCTGCCAGTATCAGACCAAATAGAAAGATCACAAACAGGGTAGGGATCCAGGAAAAATTATAAAATACCGGTCCGGAGGGAGTAACCCATGCTTCTGCTGCCAGCGCTGCCAGTATCAGAACCAGCAGAAAAGTCCAGAGACTTCCCCAGGGACCAGTTACCCTGAATACATAATAAAATAATAAACCAATTAAAATGGCTCCTGCTATTGATAGTACAATTTCAAGAAAAGTCATAGTATTCCTCCGTTTTTTATTAAACATCAGTTAACATTCCTTTTCATGAAAAAATCATTCCATACACCATGGAATGATTTTAAATTATCTTAATTCACACATCGGAAATTTCATTATCGCCAAATTATTAGTGAAACGATTGCTGCTTCAACGATATAAAATGAAGTGATTCCTTTAACAGGCAGGTAATAAATAATCTTAAAAGAGAATTCATGAGCATCTAAAATAACTGCATCAGAAAATTTACGATACGGTTGTGGAAAATTTTCTACAAAATTTCAGTTTTTCCATAAAAAAACCATTTCTTACTAACGTTCTTCTTGTTGAGAATGAAAGAATGAAAGAAAGAAATGGTTTGAATGATTAAACGGGCTTAATTTCTGGTTTTCAGGAAACTAATCAGCGCCCTCAGTTCTTTTTCGTTGAGAGAAGAACCATAAGCAGGCATATTGCCACCGCCGTTTACAATTTTCAGTGTCAGCTGTTCATTATTAAGCCTTGCTCCTACATGTGTGAGTTCCGGACCTCTTTTACCGCCGTGTCCCGAAATGGTATGACAATACAGGCATCCTTTGTCAAAGAATAGTTGCGACCCTTCCATGGCTTCCTGACTAACCTCTCCGACTACTTTCTTTGAGAGTGGTTTAGCCTGAAAATCCGGGGACCAGGGTGATTTTGTGCCTTCGTACCAAAAAACGGCTACTGTCATCACAATAAATATGACAATACCAATTGCCCAGGGTCTGCGGAGGGGGCTTCGCTCTCCCTTATTCGCAAAGATGGGAAGCAATATCAGAATTAGTCCAACGAGTGGAGGCCCAAATGCCATTACAATTGATTCGATCTGCGGGGGCATTAATGCAAAAAGGGCAAAGATCCACAACAGGTACCAGTCGGGCCGTGGATTGGAATGGATATCAGAAGGATTTGGCGGGGTTCCGATTTCGGGTGCACCATAAATTACGGCCAGTGCAATTACTGCGAGTACCACCAGCAATCCAAAGGCCATATCCCGCCAGGCTGCATTTGGAAAAAAAGGCACTCCTTCGCGGTGCAGCATGTTCTCATACCATTTGCGGTATGTTTTTGGATCAACAGGTCTGCCAGCCTTGGGTGGTTCGGAGATACCATTCCGGATCACCAGATAAAGGTGAAGTCCAAGAAGGCCAAACAAAATAGCAGGAACCAGAAACACATGTATAGCGAAGAACCGGTTCAGAGAGGCACCGCCAATCGTATCACCACCAATAAGAAAATGGGCTGCCCAGGTACCGATCAGCGGGACACGTCCTGCCTGTTGGGCGCCTACAATGGCCGACCATACACCATTGCTGTCCCAGCGTAACAACTGTCCGGTAAATCCCATCAAAACAGTAAGTAAAAGCAGGATCAAACCGGATATCCAGCTCATTTCCCGTGGATATTTAAAGGCAGCGGTAATATATACCCTGATCATGTGAATACCTACAAGCAGTATCATGGCTGAAGCACCCCAATAATGAATCCCTCTCAGGATGTGCCCCAGCGGAGCAACATCATTTATATATTTTAATGATTCATAGGCGGTTTCAGAAGAAGGCTGATACAAAAATGCCAGTGCGATTCCGGTTACCACCTGCAATATCAGGCAAAATAGTGTAGCGCTTCCGAAAACATAAGCCCATTTGGCCCCCGATGGTACAGGGTGCTTTGCAAGCGGGTTGATCATTTCACTTATTCCTGATCTGTCATCAATCCATTGCCAGAGTTGTTTTAGTTTCTTCATGAGGCTTCTTCTCCTAATGTAGTAATTGGTATTGGACTAGTTAGTATTTCAACCTTGTTGTTATTGATCCTCGCCTTATATCGGGGTAAGGGTATCGGGGGAGGGCCCGCGGCATTTGAACCATCGTTGTTATATACGCCACCATGGCATGGGCAAAGGAATAAACCCGCATCATTGATATAGCGCACGGGACAGCCCAGATGCGTACAGTTTACTGAAAAAGCGATAAATTCATTTTCCGAGGATCTCCTCAGCCAGGCAGCTGTTTTGTCTGTTACACCTGACCAGGGCAATGGATCGGCATTTTCAAAATTAACGAGTTTGGTTTCTCCAACCTTAAAATCATCAACCGGACCTATTACACGCCATACCTCATTTTTTTTTCCTAACAAGGGTTCGATCAATGCGCCTACAAACGGAATTGAAACAAGCAGGCCTGCAAAAGCGCTGCCGCCCATTAGTAGTTTAACAATGAAATTTCTTCTTGTCTCCTTCATTTCTTCCATAGCAAGGTTTATTTATGTTC
This sequence comes from Bacteroidales bacterium, assembly GCA_035638655.1. GTDB lineage: Bacteria > Bacteroidota > Bacteroidia > Bacteroidales > DASQZP01 > DASQZP01. The sequence goes on along the minus strand of DASQZP010001018.1, from coordinate 13,857 downwards.
GTGACTCAGATCCTGTATCCAACCACTAATGGCGATGATGATGATCACTACGCCAACACCGGTAATGATCAGGGAGGTGATCAGCCCCCAAAAGAAAAATAATACGCCAAAAGCCAGCATAAACGGCCAGAAGGTCAGTTCGGGAATCTTCTCCGGGGCCGGATCATTCAGGGGATAGGTGTCTTCCTGTTTTTTTAATTCTTCCAGGTTCATTGTCTGTAGGTTTTTAATAGTTATCTGTTATGTCTATTGCAGTTCAGTTTCTGGAGTTTTATACCACTTTGCAAGGGTAATTAAAATGTTTGTAACATATACCAGACACGCTGGTACCCACATGATCAGGCCGCCCATTTGCTGGTCAATCATGGGTGTAATGCCCCAGTTATTAACGATAAGTCCTTCTACTGCTGCATTCTGGGCCATGTGTATTGCTGTATATACATCCACTGGAGTAAAAGCAATAAAAATACCCAATACGGTACATCCCACACAGGCACTAAACAGGTATAAGGCTCTTTCAAGTGGTTTGAGCTTCATCCATTCCACCGGTGAAAATACGGGCCAGATGAATACCAGTCCGATCAGCAATAATGAAACCATCTGCAATATCATGATCACTTCTGATTGTTTCATGGCCACGTATACAGACGGTATATGCCAGACGTACATGGAACCGACACCCAATATCCAGGCAATAACAGGATGAAACAGTACTTTCCCGATCTTTCTGAAAGTTCGTTTGCTGATTAGTCGTTGCAAATAATCAGGATTGGTGCCGGCCAGTAACATTGGCGGTATTATGAGCAGTAACATTATATGCTCGGTCATGTGTGCTGAAAACAGGTAATGGTGACCAAGAAAATCCACCGGTGACAATGTGACCAACAACAGGAGCAATATTCCGGCGAAGAAAATACGGCTGTTGTGTGCGAATTTATAACCATTTCCATACCAGTGCCACAGGATGAAAAGGAGGGCAATGATAAGGGCTGGCAGGTTAATGTGCCAGTACGATGTAAAAATGTCAAGTGTTGTCATATGATTGATCCTATATATACCACGCTGAAAACAACGATCCAGACTGCATCAACAAAATGCCAGTAAATGGAAGCGGATTCCAGCGCAGAGGTTCCTAATTTGTTGAATTTGTCCTTATATATCAGATAGGCAATTATTGAAAGAACAATCAGACCTATCAGTACGTGCAACCCATGAAACCCGGTAAGTGTAAAAAAGGCCGATCCGAATACGTTTTTATTAATGGTGATATCAATTTCAAAAAGGTGTGCATATTCCAGGCTCTGGCCGATTAAAAATACCAGGCCGAGGATTATGGTTGCCACCATCCAGCCGACCATTCCTTTATGATTTCCTTTTTTCAGACGGTTATCAGCCACGTTGATCGTCACACTGCTGGAAAGAAGAAATAGGGTAAAGATTGCTGTCTTCTTAACATCCAGAAAACGTGCCGTATCAGAAAGTTTGCCGCCGGGATGACTGTAATACACATAGGCAATGATCAGTGCAAGGAAGAAAAAGGCTTCCGAAGCGACAAAAAAGTACATCATCATTTTATTCTTGGTCATGGTTTGCTGTTTTAGGTTTTTGATTTCTTTTCCAGTCGGGGTCTTCAGGATGATCGAGATCCCATACAGGTCTTCTGCTTTTTACGAGAGGTACTTTCTCATAACTCTTAAGCTGTGGTGGCGAAGTGGTCAGCCATTCCATTGTAAAAGCCTGCCAGGGATTGTCTCCGGCTTTTTTTCCGTGCCTCAGGCTCCAGAAAATGTTTATGAAAAACAGAACGAAAGAGATCCCAAATACCCCGGCACTGATGGTTGAGAACATGTTGAGTGACCCCAGGTAGGGGAGGTCGGGATAGGTAAACACCCTGCGGGGCATTCCCAACATGCCGAGAAAATGGAAGACAAAGAAAGTACAGTTAAAACCTATAAAGAAGATCCAGAAATGCCATTTACCGAGTTTTTCGGAAAGCATCCTGCCGGTAATTTTCGGAAACCAGTAATAAGCACCTGCAAATCCACCCGTGAGTGCTGCGCCGATAAATACGTAATGAATATGTGCCACCACAAAATAGGTGTCAGTCAGTCTCCAGTCAACCGGAACAATGGCGAAACCTACACCTTCAAGTCCTCCGATGGTAAAATCGATAAGCAGTGCCAGTGCAAACAGCATGGCCGTTTTATAGTGAACCGAACCGCCCCACATCGTAGCGGCCCAGTTGAATATCTTCACCCCGGTAGGCACGGCGATCAGCATACTGGTGGCAGCAAAGAAGGCTCCAAATGTGGTGCCTAAACCAACCGCAAACATGTGGTGGGCCCATACCCCGAAGGAAAGCAGTACGATGGCTACTGAAGAGGCTGCAATGAACTCATAACCAAAAATAGGCTTACGTGAAAATACGGGAATAACTTCCGACACTATACCAAAGGCAGGGAGGGCAAGGATATAAACTTCCGGATGGCCGAACACCCAGAATACATGCTGCCAGAGGATGGCAGATCCCCCGGTTGAGGTAGTGAAAAAATGAGCATCAAGCTGGCGGTCGAGCAAGATCATAACCAGGCCGGCATTCAGAACAGGGAAAGCGGAAAGGATCAGAAATGCATTTACAAAGATCATCCAGACAAATAAGGGTAGCTGGTTGATAGCCATCCCCTTGGCCCGCATGGTAAGTGTGGTGACAATAAAGTTCAGTGCAGCCCCGATCGTGCCGATACCCATCAGCAGGATACTCAGGGCCCAGTAATCAACCCCGGGCGTGAAATTATAGTATTTTTCACTTAGCGGGGCATAGCTGAACCAGCCTACATTGGGAGCTCCACCGGCAAAATAGGAAAAGTATAAAATAATACCTCCCAGCAGAAATATCCAGAAACTGAACGCATTCAGTCTCGGGAAGGCCATTTCATTGGCGCCAATCATTAACGGGATGAAATAGGTGGCGAAACCAATGGCTATTGGCGTCAACACCAGGAATATCATGGTGGTGCCGTGCATTGAAAAGATCTGGTTATAAGCTTCAGGCGATAAGAAACTGTTTTCCGGCCGGGCCAGTTGTATACGCATCATCATGGCTTCAACAAAACCAATGACAAAAAATATCATGGCTGTCCATAAATACATAATGCCAATCTGCTTATGATCTACCGAAGAGATCCATTGCAGTAGGCCGTTGCCGGTTCTTATACTTGGTAAAGGTTCAGTGGCTTCAGGTATGTGAATTCTCAGGTTCATTTTAGTTCCTCCAGGTATGTTGAAAGGGCGTTTACTTGATCTTTAGTTAGCATGAAATTGGGCATATGGGCGCCTTCTTTTACTTTTTGCGGGTTGGTGAGCCAGCGTTTCATGTTTTTCAGGTTATTGGTCAGCATACCACTTAATATAGTAGTGCGTGATCCGACATGGGTCAGGTCAGGTCCGATATGTGCATTCGCCGGAGTGCCAGCAATAGCATGACAATTAGCACAGGTCATACTCTGGAACATTTTGGCGCCTTCCCGCGCTACGCTGTCTGTGGGAGCAGGAGGGATCTGTTTCTGGTGCTCAACCCATTTGTCGAAATCTTCCCGGGTCTGGGCTACCACCTTGATTCTCATCCAGGCATGTTCGGCACCGCAATATTCACTGCAAGTGCCCTTGTAAACACCAGGTTTGTCGGCATCTATCCAGCTGTGGTTGATATGACCAGGAACTGCATCTGTTTTCCTTCCCAGATCAGGTACCCACCAGCTATGTATTACATCTGCCGATTGAATACGCATCAAGAGCTTTTCTCCGGCAGGTATGTGCAACTCATTCGCAGTGATTATACCATATTTGGGATATCGCATGTCCCACCAGAACTGATGGGCAATAATCTCAATATCCGGTTTCTGGTCCTTTTTAAACGGACGGTTGATCTTCTTCATCACCTTCAAAGTGAGGAAAAAGAATACAGTGACAGCAATCAATGGCAGTACAGTCCAGGTAATTTCCAGTGTTTTATGTCCGGATACCTGTTTAGGTACTTCCTGTCTTTTCTTTGAATGGTATTTGAGTGCTCCTGCGATCACCATAAAAGCTACTATGGCAAAGATTACAGCCGCTAAAATGAGGTATTGCAGGAACAGGTGATTGATGTCGTAGGCACCTTCGGATGAGGAGGTGAATTGCTGTTCAAAAAAATGCCGGATGGCATTAAAAAAATCCTTCATATAGGTCGACTTTAGGTTTTTTTAGCTTTAGATATCTAAAGATATATATTTCTTTTTTCTAAAAAAAATGAACAAGACTTTAATATTGTGGTAAATAAGACTAATAGCAAATTTTCACAAACTGATTATTCACCTTTCTCTCTTCGCTTCCAAAACGTTATAAAGATAAAAGGGTATTATATTCTAATTAAAAATAATTTAAGTATTTTTTAGAAATTTCAGGGCCCTCTTAATCTTTCCATTCTGCTTTATCATGTATTCAACTAAAGCAGGCTGTATTTTGTTCAATGAGTGTTAATCATTTATTTACATTTTAATGAATATCAGGCGAATAATTTTATAAAAAAATGAAATATTACTTCTTTGCTTTTTTGTTGGATTTAACAGCAACTTAATATGGAGAATGGTCCGGCATCAGTGATTTCAGGACAGCACGCTAACTCTTTCTTAATAGCATCTGAAAACCTCAGCTACCATTGAACATCTGTTTCAGTAGGTTGTTAATCAATTACATCATAAACCTTAACCTTAAAAACTTTATTATGAAACCATTAAGTGATTCTGTGGAATATCTTCATAAGTTACGTACGGAAGAAGAACTTGATATCTATGAACGGTCATTTGCCATAGGTGCCGGATCGGTAATGTCGCTCATTGGCATGCGGCGTGGTGGATTTGGTGGGTTCCTGAATGTAATGGCCGGCGGAGTGCTTACCCTTTTTGGTGCTACGGGTATTAATCCCTTTCACCGGCTTGGCAGAGCAACTGGCCGTCATGTATTTGTCAGACAAACTGTACTGATCAATCAGGATCGCGACAAGGTATACCAGTTCTGGAGACGACTCAGCAACCTTCCAAAGATTATGAAACACATTAAAAAAGTTGAATATATTGATGGAGAAACTACCCATTGGGAAGCTGAACTCGGCGGTATACCCGTTTCCTGGGATGCGGAAATTGTATTTGAGGTGGAAGACTGGCGTATTTCATGGAATTCACTGCCGGAAAGTGAAATTGTCAATGCCGGCAAGGTAGAATTTGAGCATGCAGGTGCCAACCTTACAAAAGTGAATGTGCTGATTGCCTATGAGCCAAGGGCAGGGGCCCTGGGTGTTAAACTCTCTCAGATACTTAATCCTGTTTTTGAGGAAGAGATCAGGGAGGATATTATGAAGCTGAAGAATGTAATGGAAAATGCCCCTGCTGATACAGGAGAATAGAATTTAACATTCACAGAAAAGCTGAACATATTACGGTATCAGGTTGTTTCTTTGCTGAACATCATTAATGAATTAACCTGATGAGACTGGCCAAAAGGAAATTATAGTCATGGTCAACGCAACACCTCCCGAATGAAGTGTTGATGGTGTACTTTTGGTCAGTCTTCTTTTGTTGCGGCTACAAGGTTGATTTTACAGATAACGGCTATTATGTTCAAATGAATTCCCAACCATATAATATTTTCTAACCACTCAATTACTGAAGGTATCGATTGTTAAAATCAGTATCATCAATTGTTGTATTTAACCATTGTGATAACTTTTCTTCCAGTTTTTGCCTGTTTGCAGCACTCATATTCCTGATGCGTGCTCCGCCATGCCCTTTGCCCGGCAGAAAAAACCAAAGCGCATCTGTATTTGTAGTAGGAGAAACTGCAGTTGCCGACCAGGTATCGCTGCCACCATAAATGTAAATGAAATGGTTTCCTTCGGTCTCTATCCAGTTGAATACTTTTCGGGCCAGTGAATCGTTGTAGTGTACCTTCATCTTATCAGGAACAAAAGTAGCCAGGGGATGAGAATTGACCGGAAGTGCCTTCAGTAATTTTTTGAAATCATCTGTTCTGTAGCCATAATAACCCATCTGGGTAGCTGCCTGGTAATAATGCGAACCATATTTCTTTATCTGGTCATCAGAAAAGAATCCAATATCAGAGACCTGCAGCAGGTGTCTTACGTCCTGTTCAAGCGAAGCAGAAGCAGGAGGGATCTCACCGCATGAATGGCCCCATTGCCAGAAAGAAAATGAATATTCCAGCACGGTATATTCGAAGGCTTGCTCAAAGCTCAGGTAGGTATAATGGTACCCCGCCCCTAAACTGTACCAGTGCAGCATGGGAAGTACTTTATCCCTGTTCCTTAGTATTCGCTTCTGAAAAGCCCGGATCTTGTTCCTGCACGCTCTGGTACCCACTGTATCCAGAAAATTATAAATTCGGTCCTCTTCCAGCTTAAGATTGAAAGGAGCAACATAGGGTACACTTACTGAAACATCCGCAGGATAAAAATACCGGTAATAGATGGTAGTTTGTCCGCCTTTGCTGATCCCGGTACTGATCCATTTGCCTTTGTATATCTGATGCAGCAGCTGGTTGATATGATGCAGGTCAGCCGTTTCCTGTTCAAGCGTCAGATACTGATAGTCTTCCGGTTCAGGAATACTCTCCCCGAAATACCGGTGTTCCACAATCACCTGATTGGCCTGCAGCAGGTGGGTTAACTCATAGACTATGTTCTGGTTCTGTTCATAGCCTTCGGTGACAATTACCATAGGTTGATCGGGCTCCAGATTCGATAAATATGCTTTCTGATAAAAATATCCTTTGGATGGATCCTGATGATCGATGGGCTGTTTTACCCTTAGCTCCCAGGCCGAAGAAAAGCCTTCAGGCGTTTCAATCTTTTTAAATATTACATCAGGCAGATCATACAGTGCATTCTCTATAGAAAATTCCTGAGCGGCTGTTACTTGAAAAAGTGCTGCCAGCAGCACTAGTACAATATATCTTTTCATTGCAGGTATTATTCGATTCTAAAAGGGAATGCAAATTACAAAAAAATTCCTTTGATGTCGGATTACCTGATGAAGAACAGTAAACGCTGCAAGTCACGTAGTGGCTGCATTATATTATAGAATGCATTGAATAAATGTATTATAGCTCCGTAAGTGTGGCTGTTTCGCGATAATCCACCACCATACAATCTTTTGGTTTCATCATAAGGTTATGATTCAGGCACTATAAAAAGAGCACCAGGATTGCAATATTGATACCCCCTTAAATTACCTCGTTAAATATTTTTTCTTATTTTTGTTAAATCGATTTAGCAAACTAAAAAAATGGCCGGAAAAGTTTCTATTAAAGATATTGCATTGGAAGTAGGGGTTTCTACTACGCTGGTTTCCTTTGTCCTTAACGGAAAGGCCAAACAAATGCGTGTTGGAGATGAAGTAGCAGCACGGATTGAAGAGACGGCCGGAAAAATGGGTTACCAGCCTAACCTTATGGCAAAGGGCCTGCGCATTGGCAAATCGCAGACAATCGGACTGGTAGTGGCCGATATTTCCAATCCATTTTTCGCACAACTGGCCCGTGCAATTGAGGATGAAGCGGCTAAACACAGTTTTACAGTGATTTTTGGCAGTTATGATGAGGAAGCAGACAAAATGGAACGGCTGGTGAAAGTATTGCTTGCTCATCAGGTTGCTGGCCTTATTATTGTGCCTTCAGCAGATAGTGAACCTTTAATAAAGTCTTTGATCGAATTATCGGTTCCATTTGTGTTGGTTGATCGTTTTTTTCCGGGACTGGAAACTGATTATGTAATGATTGATAATTACCAGGCTTCCCGCTTGGCTGTCCAACACCTAATTGAATCCGGTAACCGTCGCATAGCCATGTTTGCCTTCGAAACTCCCCTGGTTCACATGCAGGAACGCATAAAAGCTTACCAGGATGCATTGGATAAATTTAGGATGATAAAGGATCGTTCCCTGTTAAGGACCATACGTTTCAAATATCAGGACAAAGAGGTTGAACTGGCAATTAAGGAATTGGTTATTCAGCATAAGTACGCGGATGCTATATATTTTGCAACCAATACGCTTGCCATGTCGGGACTGGAAGTGATTTTGAAAAACAAACTTCATGTGCCTGAGGATGTGAATGTGGTAAGCTTCGACAACAACGAATCTTTTAAACTGTTTGCTTCTCCTGTAAGTCATAATGTTCAACCGGTCAGGGAAATGGCAGAAAGAGCAGTAACTTTTCTTATGAAATCAGTTACCGGTCATTCCACCGGAAAACAACAGGTTCGTCTGAATACTTCTTTTATTCATGAAGAAAAAGTAACGGATGGTTTAAACAAGGCTGAAAATAAAAAATTGATAAAGCCCTGTTAATGATTATTGTTTTTGTTAGTATGCTAAAACGATTTAACATGTAATAACTTATACATTAATGAAGGAATAAAAAAGCAAACAGGTCTTTAACCCATTAATTGATACAACTTAATAACTGTAAATTAAAAAATTTTTAAATATGAGTGCAGAGAAATTAACTGTTCCGCAGGAACAAAAAACAAGGATACCGGTCATAGGTGTCTTTGCTACCGGCGATCCGCGAATTGACAGTGATTCCCGTAAACGGTGTCAGAATATCATACGTTCAATTGCCGACCAGTTGTCAGGCAGGATTAATTTGCCCGGAGGAGCTCCGGTTCAGGTTGTCTATTCAGATATCCTGGTGGACGGCGAACGTCAGGCTGATACAGTTGCCTGGCAGTTTATTGACGCCGGGGTGAACGTGTTGATCGGGGTACCCGATACATGGGCTTTCCCTCAGTTGACTGTCTTCTCCCTGTATTCGCACTTTCCACAGGACACACCTCTCAACCTGACCTGCGGAAACAGTGCCCCTAAACCCGGAGTGGTATTCACCCATGCTGTATCAGGTGCAATGGCCCAGAGCGGAAAGCTTATGCATATCATCGTGGGCAAGTGGGAAGACAGCGGGTTAGAACCGGAAATTGACCAATCGACTATTGACGAGCTTATCAACTGGTCGTATGCCACTGTTACCAGACAGTATTTAAAGGGAAAAAGGGTAGTAGTCTTTGGTCATGATTCCATGGGAATGGAAACAGCCCTGCCACATGTATTGGCTACCAGAGAAACATACGGAATTGAAATTACCCGGCTCGACATGAAATTGCTGGCTGACATGCTGCAGAAAAAATCATACGATGCTGATGAACTTGGACGGCTCAAAGAATGGCTGTACAGACATGCCGGTGAGCGCATTCAGGCAGAAACAGAAAAGGAAAAAGAAGATCTGGAAATGAGCCTTGCCCTTTATCTGATCGTGCGTGACCTGCTAAATGATCTCGGCGCTGTTGGAGGCGGATTCATGAGCCAGCTCGAATGGGGGTCTGATTTTCGCGGGATACCTTTACCTACAGCTGATATCATGGAATCGCTCTTTAATTCTACCTTTGACCACAATGGACCTAAGGCACCGATACCCTTTGCTACTGAGGCAGATACCCAGGCACTGCTCACCATGCTTTTCATGACCACCCTTTCCGGAGGTAATCCGCCCTTGTTTATGGATTTCAGGAAAGTATGGGAAAAGGAAGAAGTGGAAAAACTGGCCGGAGAACTTAAACTTAACCTGGATGATAATGCCCGCTGGCTGAAAAATGGCTTTGTTGACGGCAATAATTCGGGATCGGCTTCTTTTGACTGGGCCGGATTACCCGGGACAACAGCAGACGAACTAATGAAAAGGATATCATTCCCGCGAGTGAACAATGAATATTTCCCGGGTGGCGGTGTTTCCGTCCAGTTCCTTTCTCCGGGAGGAATACAGGGTATTGCAGCCCGCCTGGCATACAGCCTGACAGCCGGATTATTCTCCATGGTATGGGATGAAGCAGAATCCGTTGAGCTTCCAAATAAACTTGCTGAGAAGGTGATGCATTTATCGGACTACACATGGCCGCATACTTTTCTTACCCCGAAACATGCCACCATGTTTGAGTACAAGCATTACATGCCGGCCAATCACCTGCACATGACCTGGGGACTTCCGGTTTCACGATTGCAGTACTGGATGGACCTGACCAATACACTTTCTGCCACACCCTGGAAAGACATGGAATATGGACGTGAAGGTATCGATCGTCCAATGCCCTTACTTTATGTGCTTAACGGTGGAGAGAATGAGACAAAACTGCGTCGCTGCAAATGACATGAAATTATATAGCAATTTTTTAAATAAATAATCATTCATGATGATCCTGCATCTGACACAAGTCTCCGGATTTGTGTCACCATCCGGAATTCTCTTATATATTTAATCTTGAAAACCTGCCAGAAAAAACCATACCTGGCAAAAGTTAAATCTTGAAACTTATGACTTGATACTTGTATGAGGAATAGTGTAGAAAAACCGTTGCGTTATAGCCATAGTTTATGGATCTATTCATAATTTGTTCTGTTTTACTCAACAGGCTGCTTTGATCTTCAATACAGCGGAATCCTGCAAAACAAAATTATAAAAAGGATTTTTTGGTATTATTTTATTAAGGTGAAGAATTGATAAGAAATAATTAAAACGTTATATCATGAAAAAATACAGCACAGCTTTATTTATTTTTTCGATAATTATAATCATTGCCGGACTGGCAGGTGGTAAGATATCAGGAGACAGCTTCAGGGAAATCTCGCTGATTGGTTCCCTGTTCACTATTTTAAAAATCATCCTTGTGGGTGTAATTTTCTTCCTGGGCGTTGCTGCAATTATCCCGTCTATACTTATCGACCTGCTTTTGTTGTTTTTCTCACCCTATGGTTTTGATCTTACAGCCAGGGTATGGAATTACCTCTGGGGAGATATTGTATTTAAATGGTTCTGGTACGATACAGCCGGCTCTTCTCTGTTGTTTGCCTCACTCATAATTGCCCTGATCACCGGATTGTCACTCCGGCGAAAACGCTAGGAATTAGTTTGCTGCTGCAAGTCTCCAGACTTGTGGCTTGTAGGTTTTCCATATCAATTACACTCTCATTACCGATCCGCCATCAACTCTAAAGACTGATCCGTTTATGAACGAAGCCCGGTCAGAGGCCAGAAAAGCCACCAATGGTCCCACCTCTTCAGGCAAACCAGCACGTCCCAGTTCAATACCCGGCCGGTTCTTCTTTAAGAAAGAAACCTCGGCCTCTTCAACTGAGACCTGGTTTTGTTTAGCAATTCCCGAAAGCATCTCTTTTACCAGGGGAGTCTTGATAAAAGCCGGTGAGACAGTATTCACCAGGATATTATTGGGGCCCCCAACTTTAGACAGCATCTTGGAGAAAGTATTCAACGCCCCTTTGCTCACACTGTAATGGGGCATTTCAGCGTAAGGTTGTTCGCCGTTCTCAGAAGAGATATTGATAATGCGGCCGCCTCCCTGTTTCTTCATCAGGGGCATTACCAACCGGCTCAGGGTGACTACCGAAAAAAGATTCAGCTCAAACAGCTGTCGCCAGTCATCTGTGGTAAGGTCTGCGAATGACTTAGGATCCCCTATTGTTCCGGCGTTGTTTACCAGTATATCTAAAGACGCAAAGTTTTCAGTTACCTGCTGAACAAAATCGTTGATCATGTCTTCACCGGTCATGTCCATCGCGACAGCCAGCACTTTTACATCTTTTCTTCTCAACGCTTCTGCAGCCTCTTTCAGTTCCTTTTCATGTCGTGCATTAATCGCCAGGTTACAACCCTCTTCTGCCAGCGCTTCAGCTATTGCCTTTCCAATACCCTTGCTGGCTCCCGTTACAATTGCTGTTTTTCCTTTGAGTCCTAATTCCATTCTTTGTGATTTTTGGTTAATTCCGGATGAAATGTGAAGCCCTCCTTGTCACCTTGTTACTTTGTCACCTTGTCACTTAAGTTACTTGAACCCACGAGCCCAACCATCAGCAGCTCGTGGTTCTTGCCTTCTCCCGGTCCCCTCCGTCTCAATGTTTGTATTTTCCCATGTACTCAGCTTCATCCAGTACATTCCCTTCAATCTGCTGATAGAAGGTTTCACGGGTGTTGGCCGACTCAGGTGCCAGTTTCTTTTTGAGGGCAAAGATGCGGAAAAAGTACCGGTGTGTTTCCCCCTTTGGTGGACAGGGTCCGCCATATCCGTATTTGCCCATGTCGTTTTTTCCCTGAATGGCCCCATTATCCAGTTTTTTAGCAATGGGCATGATGGCCTCCAACTCATTGCAATCAGCCGGCAGGTTATACACGATCCAGTGGGTAAATGTGCCACCCGGGGCATCCGGATCTTCCACGATGAGTGCAAATGTTACTGTAGCTTTCGGTGCTTCATCCCAGCGCAGGTGCGGGGAAGTATTATCCCCGTCGCATGAATTTCGTACAGGGATCATTGCCCCTTCTTCAAATGCTGTTGTTGTGATATTAAATGCCATGATTCATAAGATTTAGGTGATTTACACTTCTGTTCCAATTTAGCAAACAAGCATCTTGCTTGTGTGTTGTTTGCTGTTGGTATAACCAATTAAAAAGATGAAAGTTGAATGGAAACCCTGGAAAATGCAGTTTGATTATTATATTTAACAGTATGTTACAACTGGGCTGGAAAACCAGGACTTGCCTTTGAAAGGACCTGTTAGTCAGTTTGAAATCAGGTGGAAGTAAAAAGATGAATAAAATATAGCAGAATTTACCGTTAATTTTATATTTTTGTGCCAGTTTTTAGGATAGTACTTAAAAATCGCGGGGTGTGGCGCAGTTGGCAGCGCGCGTCGTTCGGGACGACGAGGCCGGAAGTTCGAGTCTTCTCACCCCGACAAACAAAAGGCCTTTCCACCAACGTGGAGAGGTTTTTTTTGTATCTGTAAATAATTATCAATAACCTACATCCATTGCACCCCTAACCAGAGAGAAATTGGACGACGTGGCCGGAAGTTCCCTGCCTGCCGTTAAGACGCCAGTCAGGCAGGGAGTCTTCTCACCCCGACAAACAAAAGGCCTTTCCACCAACGTGGAGAGGTTTTTTTGTATCTGTAAATAAATATCAACAACCTACATCCATTGCACCCCTAACCATAGAGAAATTGGACGACGAGGCCGGAAGTTCCCTGCCTGCCGTTAAGACGCCAGTCAGGCAGGGAGTCTTCTCACCCCGACAAACAAAAGGCCTTTCCACCAAAGTGGAGAGGTTTTTTGTCTTAAATTCGGTTGATTATTCAGTAGTAATTCAGTTGATTATTCGGTGGTAATTCGGTTGTTTATTCCGTTGTAATCCAGTTGTTGTTTGAATGTTTACTCCGCTCCCACAATGTCATGCCACATGCCGAATGGTACTCCCTCACACCTGCCATGCCACGGGCTGGTCGTGATCTTTGTCTCCCACAATCTTTCCCTTAATCCTGACAAAGATTCGTGATCCTTGCCCTCACCAGGCCCTCGCACAATCCAAAGACAAGGCTTGAAATTGTTTGAGGAATTTCAGAGGAAAATTAAGCATTCGCCCCGTAAGGGCAACTAAATTCAGCCCAGTGGCAACGCCCTCTGTTAATGAGCGCAAAAAATACATGCGCCCTGTAAGGGCAGTTTAATTTTTACATGCGTTAGTCTGACCCAATAATCTGATTTGTACATAAGAGATGAGTCGAATTTATTTAAGGGTTTATAGGGGATTTGATAACCAAATTGTTATATCCGTCTCCTGCCCCAACAGGGGTTTAAGATCAATAACCGTAGGTGCTAACCCTCGGATAGCCTGAAAGGCTTACTATATCCCTGAAAGGGGTAAAGATGTTTATTTGCTGGCAGGCCGGACCTGTATCTAATATT
>DASQZP010001017.1:0-3601 GCA_035638655.1 Bacteroidales bacterium | reverse complement strand
ACTCCGCCGGCATTTGCAGCCTTTCCCGGTCCATAAAGAATTTTATTCTTCAGGAATACATTTACTGCTTCAATGGTAGATGGCATGTTGGCACCCTCTGACACACAGAAACAGCCATTTTTTATGAGTGTTTCGGCTTCTTCTTTGTTAATTTCGTTTTGTGTGGCATTGGGCATGGCTATATCGCACTTAATCTTCCATGGCCTTTCTCCCTCATGATATTCACAGCCATATTTCTCCGCGTATTCCTTTATTCTTCCTCTTTTTATATTTTTAAGCTGAAGCACGTAATCAAGTTTTTCTTTATCAATTCCGGAAGGATCATAAATATAGCCTGATGAATCGGACATTGAAACCACTTTACCACCCAGCTGAATAATTTTTTCAGCAGCATATTGAGCCACATTTCCGGAGCCTGAAATGGCCACTGTCTTGCCTTCAATACTCTCGCCACGGGTTTTAAGCATTTCCTGGGCAAAATAAACAGCCCCATATCCGGTAGCTTCCGGCCTTATAAGACTTCCTCCCCACTCAAGGCCCTTCCCGGTAAGTACTCCTGTAAACTCGTTTCTGAGTCTTTTATACTGTCCAAATAAAAATCCAATCTCTCTTCCGCCTACACCAATGTCACCTGCAGGAACATCGGTATTGGGCCCTATATGCCGGAACTATTCTGTCATAAAGCTCTGGCAGAATTTCATCACTTCATTATCTGATTTTCCCTTGGGGTCGAAATCCGATCCTCCTTTGCCTCCTCCCATTGGCAGGGTAGTCAGACTGTTTTTAAAAACCTGTTCAAAGGCAAGAAATTTTAAAATACCTAAATTGACAGTTGGATGAAAACGCAAACCACCTTTGTAAGGCCCTATGGCACTGTTCATTTCAATCCGGAAACCCCGGTTAATCTCAATCTCCCCTTTGTCATTGAGCCATGGTACCCTGAAAATTACTACCCGTTCGGGTTCAGCTATCCGCTCCAGTATACGCGCATGCTTATAACGGGGATTCTCTTCAATAAAAGGAATTAGTGATTCGCTGACTTCCTGTACTGCCTGATGAAATTCAGCTTCAGCCGGATTCTTGGCTTTAATCCTGGCCATAAATTGTTCAGTTCGTGGGTCCATGTTTAAAATATTTGGGTTTATAAAAAAGTTAGTACTAACAAACTTAGCCTAATTTTTTTGTAAACAGAAGACTATAAATATATTATAAAACACCCGTTCAATTGATTATAAATATCCTGTTTCCTTTATAGAATGAGGATTTCGGAGGTTTTTGAATTAAGCCTGGTAATATTGAGTAATTACCTTTCAAAAACAAAGTCTAAAATAGTTAACTTTGCGGTTTGATTAAAAAAACCGTTTCTCTTGAGCTTAGAACAAATAAAAAAGCTATATAAAGATTCACCCGGGACTACTGCTCTGGTCGATTTACTGAAACAGAAGAAAACACCTGTAACTATAAAAGGGCTTAGTGGCTCGGCTTCAGTTTTCCTTGCCTCAGGCACTGCCGATGAGATTGCCTCCACGCATATCTTCGTGCTGTCAGATAAGGAAGAGGCGGCCTATTTTTATGATGACCTGGAAAAGCTGACTGAGAAAGAACAGATCTATTTTTTTCCATCCTCTTATAAACGATCGGCTAAATATGACAGTACTGATGAATCGGGACTGGTTATGCGTACCAAAACGCTCGATGCCCTGGAAGCTGAAAAGCGAATGCTGGTAGTAACCTATCCGGAGGCATTAATTGAGAAAGTAATCACCAGGAGCCGTCTGAAAAAAAACACGCTGGAAATCAATAACGGAGAATCACTTTCCATTGATTTCATAAACGATGTACTCTCCGAATATGGTTTTGAACAGGTTGATTTTGTTTATGAACCCGGACAATACAGTATAAGAGGAAGTATAGTTGATCTTTTCAGTTTTTCAGCCTCCCGTCCCCACCGGATTGATTTTTTTGGTGATGAAATTGACTCTATCCGAACCTTTGACACCGAAACACAGCTTTCAGACGAAAAATTGGAGAAAATCAGTGTGGTTCCAAACCTGCTGGAGCTGACAATGGAAGAAGCACGCATTTCATTCCTGGACTTTATACCGGAAGATTCAGTGCTCTGGATTAAAGATACTGAACTGGTTATTGATAAAATGCGTCATATTTATGAAGCTACCCTGGGCCATGAAGTGCAGTCGGAAAACGGACATTTTGAAGGCGACAAAACAGAACTGCTGACCCAGCCGGCTGATTTTGCAGCCAGATTAAAAGATTTCAGGTGCATTGAAACAGGTAATACCTCCTATTTTAAACCTGCACAGACCGTTACTTTTAATACCTCACCACAGCCTGTTTTCAATAAAAACTTTGAGCTGCTTGCTGCCAGGCTGGAAGAAATAACTGAAAATGGATATACAGTATATATTCTTTCTGAAAACACGAAACAGTTTGACAGGCTGAGGGATATTTTCGAGGGAATTGGGAAAAAAATCAACTTTACTCCTCTAAACTCAATTGTGAATGAAGGATTTGCCGATCACAACCTAAAATTATGCCTTTACACCGATCACCAAATTTTTGAGCGATATCATAAATACAGGCTCGACACCCGGTTCACCCGCAAAGAATCGATCACAATCAAGGAATTAACCGGTCTTCATCCGGGTGATTACATTGTGCATATCGATCACGGAATTGGAAAATTCGGCGGACTTGAAAAAATTGAGGTAAACGGCAAGATGCAGGAAGCAATCCGGCTGGTTTACCGTGACAATGATATTTTGTATGTAAACATCCATTCCCTGCACCGCATTTCCAAGTACAAAGGGAAAGAAGGAACCGAGCCCCGGATTTACAAACTTGGTACGGGAGCCTGGCAAAAACTCAAGCAGAATACCAAAAAGAAGGTAAAAGATATTGCCAAGGAATTAATAGCCTTATATGCAAAAAGGAGGGCACAAAAAGGATTCAGTTTTTCTTCTGATACCTATTTGCAGAACGAGCTTGAGGCATCTTTTATATATGAGGACACTCCGGACCAGGAATCTGCTACCCGGGCCGTAAAAGAAGGCATGGAATCGGATTATCCGATGGACCGTCTTGTGTGCGGTGATGTTGGATTCGGAAAAACGGAGGTTGCCATCAGGGCTGCCTTTAAAGCAGTTACTGATAATAAACAGGTGGCTGTACTGGTGCCAACAACCGTACTGGCACTTCAGCATTATCAAACCTTTAAGGAACGGTTAAAAGATTTCCCCTGTACAATTGATTACATCAGCAGGCTGAAAAATGGCAGTGAACAGAAACAAACAATTAGTAATGTAAAGGAGGGGAAGGCCGACATTGTAATTGGCACACATCGCCTGGTGGGAAAAGACATAAAGTTTAAAGACCTGGGACTACTGATTATTGATGAAGAACAGAAATTTGGTGTGACTGTTAAAGAAAAACTTAAAAAACTGAAAGTGAATGTAGACACACTGACACTTACCGCAACACCCATACCCCGAACACTACAATTTTCGCTGATGGGTGCACGCGATCTGTCCATTATCAATACACCTCCCCCTAACAGGCATCCTATTATAACAGAACTGCATCC
>DASQZP010001016.1:0-3318 GCA_035638655.1 Bacteroidales bacterium | reverse complement strand
CCAGTATTTAACTTTCTTATAGTCAGCATTAGCCCCGTACCGAAACTGTGTGAGACGGCAAAAGTTGCATGATTACCCGTTAAACCGGCTTTTTGGGCATAGATTCCAACAAAACTAAAGAGAATAATACTTTTAAATCCGATGATGGTTGCCGCAAAAAACTCCATAAGGTTGTTTTCTTATTACTGATGAATCACCGGGCGGTTAACACCGGATCATGAAATGGATAACTGAATATCTGTATCAATGCTACAAAACATAAATTCAAGCCTGTGGACACAGACCAAATTCCATCATGAACAAAAGGGGTAATATTTCCTGCAGACGGGATAATGATTTTAAGGACTATAAATAAAAGTATGGCAAAAGCTCCCATTTGAATAATATCGGTTATCAAGGAACTTCGAATCCACCTTTTAGGGAATAAGCTAATGTCAGACCGATAAACACTATGATTGCCATGGTATTACACAAACTACCACGCGAACCGAAATAAGCACCAATTAAGACCATACCTTATTAAATAACCTGAATCCTATAACCAATGAAAACATAATGACGGCATCTCTGCCCTATTTAGATTGAAGAAAGTTATGAATATTAGTTATCCTCCTTTTTTCCTCCTTCTGAAAATGATCCAGCCTATTGTCAAAAAAGATCCGTAATAACTGGCATAAGCTAAACCGCCCACTATTCCAAAATCTCTGCCAAGATTTGCGGCGGTTGTAATTAACTTGGCAACTATCCAGGATATAACAAGACTGGAAGTAGGCATCCAGAATCCCGGCTCTTTTTTTGTTCCCGATTTACCTTTAAAAAAACCTTCAATAGAATGGGATATTGGTGATATAATATATAAGATCACACTGGTACCTAAAACAAGTTACCATTGATAGATAATCGAATTCGTCATATATATTTTGTAATCCGACCGGGGGAAATCATAAGCAATTTCACTTTAAATATAGTTGGACAGCATATGGTTTCAAGATATATATATACCTGCCATTAGTAAATATTATGGGGTATGATAAATCGAACTCCTATTTTCGTGATATTTAAAGTATGCTTTAATTTTTAAGGTGGGGGTTTATTTTCCGGTCAAAGAGTTGACACGTTCTATAAGTTCATCAAAATCGAGTGGTTTTATAAAATAACCGGCCGCTCCCTCATGTATTGTCTCTATTGCCGTATCTGTTTCTGAATAGGCCGTAATTATAATAGTTTTCGTATACTGAGATACTTCTTTCACTTTTTTAAACAGATCCAGGCCATTCATGACAGGCATATGTATATCGGTAATAAGGACATCAATTTTTTGTGATTTTATCAGTTCAAGTCCTTTTTTCCCATTTGCGGCAGTAAGACAATTATAACCCTCATCTTCAAGAACCAATGAAATTGATTCCCTTATGGCTTGTTCATCATCTACAATTAATACCGTACCCTTAGTCATTACATTGTCTCCTCATATAAAACCCAAGACAAGCTATTATACGTATTGTCATCTACCATATGTTCCCTTATAATCAATATCCCTGTTACTCTTTGTTAACTAAGTTATTCTTGGTTAATCGATTATCTTCCATTCATGAATAACAACTCAGCAGCGCTCTCTTGATAAATAGTATAACTCTCTTGATGTTCGCTTATCTCTCTACTTAGTTATCTGTCTCTCTTCTTATAAATGGATGCTATTAGAAGGCATCCGAAAACTACGCTTTTATTAATAAGTATTGCGTCTTCTTGAAAAACTCTCTTTAACATTTCATTGAAACATCAAATAATTATTAGAACATTTTTTTCATAATTTATTGTTTATTAAAACGTTTATATAAACAGTACTTATGTTTATTTTCAATATTATTTTCCGTTCTGAATAACTGTTTGCAATTCGCGTACCAAAAATTAATCGGAGGACATTATTTTTTTAAAAAAAACAAAAAAAGGGTTTATGAACATTTCAGCATGCTTTTTTTATAATAAAAATCTCAATTAGGGGACGATCTTATATACAATAAATTCTTATGTTCAGGAATTATTGCAGTTCTGCAATATATAATCTTATTAAATCTTGCAAACCTGCATATATAGTTGACCAGACAGTTACGATGATCGTGAAATTCTAATCTGACACTGGCGAATAGATTATAATAAAGTAGTCTAATATCCCGCAATCAGGCAGGTAGCGTCCCTTGTTGAATAATTTTTTAAAAAAATCAGAAAGTTTGATAAATATGGAATGATCCTTGTAAAGTATTATATCAACAAACGGAATTTTTAAAACATACTATTACAAATTCAAACAGGAGATTTAAGATGTTTCAACGAAAAAATCTATTCTCATTAGCCTTGATTGTCCTACTTGGCTTAAGCACAAGTGTTTTTGCCCAACAAAGCGATACTGTTCAACTATCTATTCAACCGGATAGTAAGATGCAGGTTAATGGGAATTCAACATTGCATAAATGGAGTGCCGATGTAAAAGAAATGAGTGGTTACTTCAAAGTGCCATCAGCTATACTTTCTTCCGATGTAAAAACAGGTCAGGAATTTTCAGAAGCTAAAATTACCGTACCTGTAGAAAAATTGGATAGCGGTGAAGGTGGAATGAATAAAAAAATGTATGGTGCCTTAAATAAAAAGAAGCATCCAAATATCACTTATTCATTGACATCAGCAAAAGTAACAGCCGTTTCTGATACATCATTCACACTTGATACCCAGGGTAATTTAACAATATCAGGTAATACAAAATCGATTGAAATGACAGTTACAGGGTACAAAACTGAGAATGGTTCACTTCGTTTCAAAGGTAAAAAAGATATGAAAATGACTGACTTTGGTGTAAATCCTCCTTCTGCACTATTCGGTACGATTAAATCGGATGATGACATCAGTGTAAGTTTTAATGTTTTAGCAAAAAGTTCAGGCTCTGCAGCAATGAATAATTAATTGAGAAATTATAATCAAAAATTTTACGACAAATATTAAATTATTGATTATACATCAGATATAGTTATAAATATATCTAAAAAGACGTTACTGTCAGGGAGCAAAGAAGTAAAGCCATGACAAAAATGGGAAAAATAATCATAACACTTTTTATTGTATTGATTGCAGGGATGCCTACCTATACATGCATTGCGCAACCGATACAAAATGACCGTTATTCTGTTCAGGATGGCAGCAAAATCTGGATCGAAGGTACAACAACGGTAACAGATTTCAGTTGCAAGTCTAACCAAATCAATGGTTATGGCTATCTGCCAGAAGATTCGGTCGAAACAATGAGTACCTCACTACCTTCAACATACA
>DASQZP010001015.1:0-3671 GCA_035638655.1 Bacteroidales bacterium | reverse complement strand
GGACTGCTAAAGTTATATAACTGAGCAAGTTTTTCTCTTTTACTCAATTTATCCCATTTTTCACGTTCGGTACCTGTAATGTCTTCTGTCTGTTGTTCAGCCGGCACAATAGCTACTCCGTTTTTCCAGGAGAACCCCCTGTCACTGACATCAGCAGCCCAGGCAACAGTATAGCCATTATTGATGGAATTATCAATAATTTCTCCCATCTCATCAATTGGAACATTCCAGGCTTCGCCCCACGACCAGTTGTCTGGCACCTCAATAATAAATTTATTGTAAAACGGATGATTTGAGTATGAGCTGATTAAAACATAGTCATCCGGATTGATATCCAGTGAAGCAGCAAATGATTCTGGCGTATATTCTTTGCCTTTATAAGTAAAGTTAGCAGGATACTTGCCAAGATAAGCATCCAAAATGCCATCAAAGCCATTTTTCCAGGCTGTAGTTAATTTATCTCTTTTTACCAGAACATCCACATATGCCTTTAATACGCCATCCATTTCTCCATGGTTATGCATGGTAGTACCATAGTTTAAACCGGGATAAGCACTCTCCGGTACGATGCCGGAATTTTTCCAGACATCCAACAAATCATTCAGTGCACCCCCCCCTGAAAAGCTGATTGTACCATGCATGCGAACATACTTATCGGCTTTTTTCTCATACGCATTTCTTACCACAAACATTTCAGACAGATTATATTCCCCGGCTCCTTTTCTGATCAGTTCAGATTCAAGGAAAGAAATAGATGAAAAGCTCCAGCATGTTCCTGTTTTGTACTGGTTTTTCACCGGAGTTGCCTTTAATGACTTGATAGTTGTAAAATGGTATCCGGTAGAATCCTGCGCAGATGCCATTACCATTGTGCCTGCAAGAATGAGCACAAAGAGCACGTGTTTCTTAAACATTTTCATTACTAATAAATTTATAATTATTTCAATTGAAAAATATTGTTCATAAACTTTTCAGCCATTCTCACATTAATCAGGTATAAGACCGGAAGGATGTTGGAAAGACGAAGAAACAAATTAATTAAAACTTGCCAGTGGAAGGCAATGTTACGATTTTTCCAGAAATTCAGCAATTGTCCACATTAATTTTTTGCGGTCAATAGGTTTTATAACATACCCGTCGCAGCCCGCATCCAGGATAAGGTCTTTTTCTTCCTGCATTGCATAAGCTGTCTGGGCAATAATGGGTATATCAGGTAATTTATTCTTAATCTGCCTGGTCGCATCCAATCCGTTGAGCCGGGGCATTTTGACATCCATAAGGATCAAATCAGGCTTGTGAATATGAACATGCTCAATGGCGTGCATCCCGTCGTTGGCCCTAACAATAGTAAGTCCGGTTGGCAGAAGAACTTCCTCAAGAAATAGATAATTGGCATCCTCATCTTCAGCAATTAATATGGTTTTTCCATGCCAGAATCTCTCTCTTTCAGGGTCTTCTTCATATTTTTTAGTTTCAGATAAACTGCCATGTCCAGCCTCAACATATGGTAAAGTAAAGGAAAAGACCGATCCTTTGTTGGGTTCAGATTCAACTTTGATTTCTCCTCCCAGTAAATTCACCAGATTTTTTGTAATAGTAAGCCCCAGACCTGCGCCACCATATTTACGTGTCGAAGAGTCATCAACCTGTCTGAACCGTTCAAAAATAAGATCCAATTCCTCAGCGTTCATTCCTATTCCCGAATCTTTCACAAAAAACTCAATGAAATTATCTTCTCTTAATATATACCCAAATTTAATTTCACCCTCATCAGTAAATTTCAGCGCATTGCTAAGCAGGTTTGTAATTATTTGCTTCAATCTTGAAGAATCGGTTTGGACATTATCTGCACTGGTATCTTCAGGTAAACAGAGCCTGAGTTGCACGTTCGCTGAGGATAGTATCGTTTCCCTGAATAATGTATCCACTTCCTGCATCAGACTTCGTAGATCACATTCACTCTTATGTACAGTAAGTTGGCCGGCTTCTATTTTAGCCAGGTCAATTATATCTTCAATAAGATTCATCAATGTTTCACCATTCTTATTGATAATATCAACATACTTGTTTCTGGTTTCCGCCGTAAGGTTATTTCGCTTCAGCAAACTGGCAAAACCAATGATTCCGTTCATCGGAGTCCGGATTTCGTGACTCATATTTGCAAGGAAAGAAGATTTCAGTCTGTCTGATTCTTCGGCTTTTTCTTTTGCCCTGATCAGTTCCTCTTCAGCTCTTTTCCTTTCAGTAATATCCTGCCAGCTGGCAGTCATTCCAGTAATTTTGCCCTGCGCATCCTTCATCAGACTTGCCCTGAAGTCAACCGGGAAAGTTGATCCATCATGGCGACGAGCAATAAGTTCGTCATAACCAGAATAATGACCTTTTTCAATGACCTGTTTACGGATATCTGCAATGGATGTTTCTGATTGATCCGACCACATCCGATTTACCGGGAGACTCAGCATTTCGAGATGACTGCTAAATCCCCATAATCGTATGGCTGCTGAGTTACAATAGATCAAATTTCCGTTTAGATCGGAAACTGTTATTGCTGCCTGGGTATTTTCAATAGCAGAATATGCCTTTGTTAATTCTTCCTGGAAACGTTTTTGTGCCGTAATATTCCTGCATATACCCTCCAGGGCTATTAATCTGTTATCGTTATCAAAAAGTCCTTTAAGAGACTGGGCGATCCAATGGGTTTTGCCTTCTTTATCCAGAATCTTATATTCCATCAGCGGATCAATCCGGCCATCGCGAATTAACTGCCATTTTTCATTAATAAATTTGCGAAAATCCGGATGGATGAGGTCAAAAAGGGTAAGCTCAGGATTCTTTAATTCCTCTTCAGTGTATCCAAACACACGGTAACAGGATGGGCTGACATATTCAAAACGACCGCTATGAACTGAAATACGGTAAATTGTTTCCTGGATGCGTTCTACAATGCCGCGATACTGTTCTTCACTTTCCCTGAGCTTCTCTTCCACTTCCCTGTGTTCGGAAACATCAAAACCCAGTACAATCTTTTTCCATCCTGAGACTGTTGCAAAATCAACAGCTGACCAGGATATAACCTTTTTGCTGCGGTCTTCAGCTATAATCACAGTTTCGAAATTTTCAATTTCAGATGCTGATTTTAAAATCCGGGTACGCTCCTGTTCATCATGATCCGTCATTAATACTTTCAAAAAATCCGAATTATTCACAATCTTATCCCTGGCATAACCGGTTATAATCTGGCATTTCCTGTTCCAGTACTGGATCCGGTCATCATCACCAAGCACAAATGCCATAACCGGAAGTCTTTCTATCAGATAAAAGAGATCATGCTGAATATCATTAACATTGGGTGAATGTCCGGAGAAATGCTTATATGCGTCCAACTTAGATTCTAATTGACGAACTTTTTCAGCCAATTCAGCATTCTGCTTCTTTAACTGTTCAATTTCGCTTTTTTTCCCTATGTCTCTATGATTATCTGGATGACCTCCCATTATTGATTGCTTTAAAAACCGGAAGTGAGCGCATAAAAGTAATGAAAAATACTATTTTCAAATAATTGTAAATTAAAAAACTGCCTCTCGATGTAAACGAATTAATACCTGGAAAATCTATAAAGTTTGTTACCAATGTCCTTATAACGGACAAATGCTTAAAAATATTCTCGA
>DASQZP010001014.1:0-2710 GCA_035638655.1 Bacteroidales bacterium | reverse complement strand
TTTAGTATTTACCAAAAAAATGCCCTTTAAAAGGGCATTTTTGTTTGGGTATCAGCAAAGAACTGATACTAATAAATGCCTGTATGATATTGCCGCATCTGTTTATCGAGCCCGCGCGCATTCCCGGAAACCTCATCAAGTTTTTGCCAGAAACCGGGACCATGGTTTTTATGCACTGTATGCGTCAGTTCATGCAGAATCACATAGTCGATCAGATGATCCGGCAATTGCATCATATGTAAACTCAGGTTAATACTGTTCTTCCCCGAACAGCTTCCCCAGCGGCTTTTTGAGTTTCGCACCGATAAATTTGTAAAGGAAAAACCATGCTTTTTGGCTAGTTCAGCAGTCCTGCGCGGCAGGTAAAATTTGGCTTCAATTCTCATGGCCTCCTCAATTCCCCGGCGTACAGCTTCCTGCACCCGTTCATGCGTAACGTCAACAGTTGCAGGATAAAAGATGTGTATCCATCCGCTTTTTACCTGTATATGAATGGTTTCTCTGTTATGTGATGTTAGTTTTAGCCGGTGATGTTTTGTTTTGAAATCAGTCTTATCATCAAAAACAGTTCGGTTCCCCTGCTCCCTTCTTATCTTTTCAAGATTTTTATTAATCCAGTCTTTTTTAAGTAACACAAAAGAGGTTGCCCGGGTAATACTTTCCCTTTCAGGAACAGTCACCCTCACACCGTCGCGGGCTCTGATAGATATACTGATTCGCCTGGCCCGTGAACTCCTTATAAACCTGACCTTACCAATGTCTTTTATGTCTACTAATTTGTTATCCATCGCTGTATTGTCAACTTAAATAAACGGCGTATTATTAAATTTATGACAGATTTTTCAAAATAAAATATTTCTGTTCTGGACTATGTCCTATCTTTGTTTTATTTTTAACAAACTTATCAACAACAATCAATACAGAAAACCGGATTGGGTAGTGGGGAAAAATATTTCTTTTCTTTGTTGCCCTTAATCTCAGGAGAAATTCAAGAGTCCGGGGATTAGTCTTGCCCGATATCGGCAGGATTGCAGGTTGTTTATTGAATAATGGAAATGAAAAACGTGTCCCTGAACTTAAAAATTTTTCTAAACAGACACTAAAACCAATGGAAAATGAAACGAAGAAATTTTAGGAAAAAGGTTCTGCAAAAAAATTATTTGTATGTGATTGTGTTTTTTCTGCTAACTCCTTTATCACAGGTAGCCGCCCAGAATATTGGAGCATGGTCTCTGGAACAGTGTATTGATTATGCACTGGATCACAACATACAGATACACCAACAGGAAATTCAGGCAAAAATAAATGAAAATGATTACAATCAATCGCGTATAAATATGCTCCCGAGTGTCAATGCAAGCAGCAATTACAGTCTATCACTGGGAAGGGCGCTGGATCAGACAACATATCAGTTCACAAATAACCAGAAAGTTCAATCGAGCAATGTTTCTCTGAACAGCAGTCTGACACTGTTCAACGGACTTCAGAAATACAATACCATCCGGCAGAACCATTTCAACCTGCTGGCAAGTTTACAGGAAGTAGAAGCGGTTAAGAATGATGTGTCATTGAATGTTGCCTCCGCGTACCTGCAGATATTATTCAGCAAGGAACTTGTTGATGTATCCAAAAGTCAGCTTGATATTATCAAGCAGCAGGTTGACCGTACCGGAAAACTGGTAGAAGCCGGTAGCCTGGCAAAGGGAAGTCTGCTGGAGATACAGGCACAGGAATCTTCTGAGGAGTTATCCCTTGTAAATGCCCAAAACCAGCTTGATATTGCCTATCTGACCCTGACCCAGCTGCTCTATCTTGATTCAGTAGGAAATTTTGAAATTGAAGTACCCTCAATTGACATTCCCTCAGAGCAACAAATACTAATTCCTGTATCCGACATATACAAACAAGCCGTAGAGACATTGCCTCAAATAAAAAGCGCAGATTTTCAGCGGCAAAGTGCAGAAATGGCGCTGAAGGCTGCGAAAGGAGCCCGAAGTCCGAGACTTTCCCTGTCGGCCTCTTACGGGACAGGTTATTCGGATATACGCGATAAATTAGCAGGATACAACGAACAGACACAAGTGGTAGGACATACAACGGGAGGAGAAGCAGTAACCTCAACTTACCAGGTGCCGGTTTACGAAAGTTATCCTATCAGTCAGCAGTTTAAAGACAATGCAAGCACTGTTTTCACCCTGGGACTTTCTATTCCGATTTTCAACGGATGGATGGCCAATAATGCCATTAGCAATTCAAAACTGCGCGCACAAAGTGCACAATATTATTTCGATGATTCAAAAAACCAGCTTTACAAACAGGTACAACAGGCCTATGCCGATGCCAGGGCAGCCCTGAAGAAATACAATGCAGCTGATAAAGCTCTCGAAGCGCAACAGGAATCATTTAAATACACTGAGCAAAAGTATACCGTGGGTCTGGTCAACAGTGTTGAATACAACACAGCAAAAAATCAGCTCATTAAAACTAACAGTGACCTGTTACAAGCCAAATATGATTATATTTTCCGAACCAAGATTCTTGATTTTTATATGGGAAAACCCATAACCCTTAAATAGTGTCTGTCCATAATGTCCGATAACTGCGTTGTTGCAAAAATTTTAATTCCTCATATACATTAGTATACTGCGGTTTAAAATTTTTGCACGCCTTGTTCTCGAACATTTTGATCCAGACACTCGACTTTATTGAC
>DASQZP010001013.1:0-2191 GCA_035638655.1 Bacteroidales bacterium | reverse complement strand
ATGGGAGGGCTTCAGACTCTTTATGCGGGGATAAACAACACCCAGCTGTTTTCCTATCTCGGGGTATTCAGTTCCGGCTGGATATTGCCCATGCAGAAAAAGCTGGCGGCCAAGCAGTATGACTATATGCAAAAAAATGTCGATAAAATTAACAGTAATTTAAATCTTTTTTGGATTTCCACGGGCGAGAAAGAGGATATTGCATATAATAATTGCCAGGCAATGCTTTCAAGATTTAATGAGATGAACATCAAGTATACCTATTATGAGTATCCGGGAGGGCATACATGGCCAGTATGGAGAGATGATCTTTTTCATCTGGCTCCTCTGTTATTCAGGTAAAAGTTGGGGGCGCATATTTTTATATGTACCACCTGGATAATTAGCTTATGAATAGATGGCGAAATCAGGACGAAAGGCTTTATAATATTTTTTTTATGAAACGTTCTGAAAATAATGGGTTTTGACATCTCAATTTGAAATTTGCTATTCCTTGTTTGTCATTATTTTGATTTCGGCGGTAATTTGCCTGGCTGGCAGAACTTCAACAAAGATTTGAATTAAATTTGTATTCCTTTAAAATGAATGTGCGATCTATGTAAATGTAGTAGGGGGGGGATATTATATTCAGAAAAGGGAATTCCGGAATACGATAAAAGATACTTGCAATAAAGTTCAGCTTGTCGTATCTAAAGAATTAATTCAAACGTTTGAATTAGCGTGTAATAGTGAAATATTTTAGAGTAAAATAAAGTTTATTATGTATTCTTTTGTGTAGAGTCATAGAGGTTCAAAGAGAGAATAAATTGTAAACTGATAAAACCAGACTTAAACGAAGTAACGAGATGAATAACCCGAAAAATAGAACAAAATTTATCCTTGAGGCTGGTCTGACAATAATATTTTTATTTTTGATTCTGACTCATGTGCATGCCCAGAATGCGGAGCAGTACAGAGATTTCGGGCATAACTTTGCAGAGAAATTGGAAACGCCGGCCTATGCCATTCCGCCTGGTCCTTATGATGCTGCCTACCAGTCTCTTGATAAGCATGTGGCCATCCCAAAATGGTTCAAGAATGCAAAATTTGGTATTTATGCACATTGGGGCGTTTATTCGGTACCGGCCTATGATAATGAATGGTACCCGCGCAATATGTATAACAAAACAGGTAAGGTCTACAAACATCATGTAGAAACGTATGGTTCTCCGCTTAAATTTGGCTATCCGGATTTTGTGTCCATGTTTGCCGCGGAGCAATTTGATGCTGATCAATGGGCAAAACTGTTTAAAGAGGCCGGTGCTAAATTTGCTGGTCCGGTTGCGGAACATCATGATGGATTTTCGATGTGGAATAGCAGTTGGACTCCATGGAATGCCTATGACAAAGGGCCTCATAAAGATATCGTTGGGGAACTTGAAAAGGCTATACACAATCAGGGATTAAAATTCATGACCAGTTTTCATCATGCCCGAAATAATTTATGGGAAAATGACGGAAAATGGGAAGGACATTATTCCTATGTAAAACAATATTTTCCTTCTCTGTTAGAAGACCCCAAACGTGCTATCATGTATGGATATATACCACGGCAAACGTTTTTGGAAATGTGGCGAGGTAAATTAGAAGAAGTGATCAAAAACTATCATCCCGACATGATGTGGTTTGATTTTGAGCTAAAGGAGATACCGGATAGTGTAAAAACAAAATACCTGGCTTATTATTTTAATAAAGCCGATAAGTGGGGAAAACAAGTGATGGTTACTTCAAAAAATCACCAGCTACCCGATGATGTTGGGGTGCAGAATTTTGAGCGTGGTCGCGCCAGTGAGCTTAAAAAAAATGTTTGGCTGACCGATGATGCTATAGGTGATAACAGTTGGTCTTATGTGAAAAATTTGAAATTGAAGAGCACGGTTGAAATACTCCATGAGCTAATCGATATTGTAAGTAAAAATGGCGTTTTGCTATTAAACATATCGCCGAAGGCAAGCGGGATCATCCCTCAGGATCAACAGAGAATACTACGAAGGATGGGCAATTGGCTGGAGCAAAATGGAGAAGCAATTTATGGAACCCGCCCCTGGAAAGTGTTTGGGGAGGGGCCGACACGTCTAAAAAAAGGAGGCGCGTTCATAAAGAAAATAAATTATACGCCAAAGGATATACGATATACACAAAAAGGTCCCAT
>DASQZP010001012.1:0-2822 GCA_035638655.1 Bacteroidales bacterium | reverse complement strand
CTTAAAACCTATAAACAAGCCGTTCTGAAAGCCGCTTTTGAAGGCAAGCTCACCAAAGAGTGGAGGGAACAACAAGATGATTTACCATCCGCTGAAGAACTTAAAAAGCAAATACAGCAAGAGCGCAAACGATACTACGAAAAACAGCTTGAGGATTGGAAGCGTGAGGTCAAGAAGTGGGAAGAGGATAGGAAAAAGGGTAAGAAGCCGAGGAAGCCTAAAAAGTTTAAAGAAATACCACCAATTAAGAAAGAATTAGATGAATTACATTCACTACCTTTTAATTGGCAGTGGATCCGTCTAAATGGTATTACACCAAAAGTTGAATATGGAACTTCTAAGAAATCACATGAGTCTGGAGATGTACCTGTACTAAGAATGGGTAACATGCAAGATGGGCAAATCTTATGGAATGATTTAGTATATACAAGCGATAAGGAAGAAATAGAAAAATACGAATTAAAAAAAGGTGATGTTCTTTTCAATAGAACAAATAGTCCGGAATTAGTTGGTAAAACATCAATTTACCAAGGGGAGCAAAAAGCAATATTTGCTGGTTATTTAATTCGTATCAATCAATTTAGATCTATCGTTGATTCACGTTACTTGAATTACTACATGAATAGTATTACAGCAAAAAATTATGGAAATGAAGTAAAAACAGATGCTGTCAATCAATCAAATATAAACGGTACAAAATTATCCAGCTATCCTTTTCCTTTTACAAGCTTTAAAGAGCAAAACATCATTTCAGATGAGATTGATGACAAATTTTCAATCGTCAATAGTGTGATTCAAACTATCAACGATGAATTATTAAAAGCTAATGCCTTACGCCAAAGCATTTTAAAGAAAGCATTTGAAGGAAAATTGATTAATGAAAAAGTTTTAGACTAAGTTATTCATTATGACTACAAACGGTATTATTCAAAAAGTCTGGAATTTCTGTAACACACTTCGGGACGACGGTGTTGGGTATGGAGATTATTTAGAGCAAATCACCTATCTCCTGTTTTTAAAAATGGCCTGGGAGTATAGTCAGGAACCTTATAACCGGGAAACGCATATCCCGGAAGAATACAACTGGAAAAGCCTGACTCAGCGCAGCGGCGCGGAACTGGAGCAACATTATGTTACCTTGCTTCGTGAGCTCGGCAGAAGAGAAGGAATGATTGGCCAGATATTCGTGAAATCTCAGAACAAAATCACCGATCCGGCAAAATTGTATAAACTCATTCAGATGATTGATGGGGAAAACTGGGTATTATTAGGTGCAGATGTCAAAGGAGATATTTATGAAGGACTGTTAGAAAAAAATGCGGAAGATACGAAAAGTGGGGCCGGTCAATATTTTACACCCCGTGCTCTTATCAAAGCTATGGTCGAATGTATCAGCCCAGAGCCAATGAAATCGATCGGAGATCCGGCCTGCGGTACCGGTGGCTTTTTCTTAGCCTCCTATGATTACATTCTGAAAAATTATGATTTAGACAAAGAACAGAAGGATTTTATTAAATATAGAACCTTCAAAGGTTGGGAGATTGTAGCAAATACAGCCCGCTTATGTCTTATGAACCTTTTTCTCCATAATATTGGTGATCTCAATTCGGAACCACCTATTCACAGGGAGGACAGTCTAATTTCTGATACCGGCGATCGATTTGACTATGTGCTGGCCAATCCACCTTTCGGGAAAAAGAGCAGTATTACAATTACCAATGAAGATGGGACTCAAAGCAAGGATATCCTTACCTACAACAGACAAGATTTTTGGACGACAACTTCTAATAAACAGCTCAACTTTATTCAGCACATTCATACTATTCTGAAGAGTACCGGCAAAGCAGCCGTGGTTGTTCCGGACAATGTATTATTTGAAGGTGGTGCCGGGGAAACAGTGCGCAAGAAACTCCTTCAGACAACAGATCTTCATACTATTTTGCGTTTACCAACCGGAATCTTTTATGCGAATGGAGTCAAAGCGAATGTCATATTTTTCGATGCTAAACCGGCATCTAAGGACATGCAAACAAAAGAGATATGGTTCTATGACTACCGGACTAATGTCCACCATACGCTCAAACAGAAGCCTATGACGTATGAAGATCTGAAAGATTTCATTTCCTGTTATAAACCCGGAAAACGTCACGAGCGCACCGAAACATGGAGCGAAGATAATGAAAACGGACGCTGGCGAAAGTTTACTTACGATGAGATCATCAACCGGGATAAAACCAGTTTAGATATTACCTGGATAAGAGATGAAAGCTTAACAGATCTTGATAATTTGGCGGAACCTGAAGTATTAGCTAAAGAAATTGTGGAGAATCTTGAAGCTGGATTGGAAAGTTTTCGGCAAATATTGGAAGAGTTAGACTTAGATGAAGATTAATTCATAGAAGGCTATGCAAAACCGTTCTTTTGCCCAATCTCTGCATTTTCGCGACTTCGAAATCCTCGAATCCCGAAAGCATTCGGGATGCTACGTTTCCGAAGTCGTTCAGGCTTTGATATTGAACAAAATCCCTGGTTTTGCAAAGCCTTCTATTAGTACATATATTTCCTGAAAATCAGGATAAAACTGATCACTTTAATAATCCAGCATAATTACCTGCCTTACAACATCCAAGTTTCCCACACCTGTCAAAATTTACGCCACAAACAAATCATAAATAATGATATTTCAAAATAAGGTTGAGTAATCTATTATACCTAAACTATGTATTGTAAACTTTAAGCCATTCCGTTTGACCCATAATTTCAGCTATCATGCCTGATAAGGATAGTAATGAAAATCAAAATGATCCGATGTTACCTGACCT
>DASQZP010001011.1:0-18101 GCA_035638655.1 Bacteroidales bacterium | reverse complement strand
TAACCATTTCAGCTACTATTTCAGAATAATAATTGTAAAATTTAAACCAAAAAAAATGAATCATCTATTAAGTGTATTATTAATGGCTTCGCCCCAGGGCAGCGATGCAAATCCATTGGTATCATTTCTGCCACTTTTACTGATTATTCTTGTATTTTACTTTTTCATGATCAGACCCCAGATGAAAAAGCAAAAAGACTTGCGAAACTACAGGGAAAATCTTAAAAAAGGAGACAAAATTATCACCACGGGTGGAATTTACGGCAGAATTGCTGATATTAAAGAAAATCAAATAATCATGGAGGTGGAAGATAAGATAAGGATTAGAATCGATAAGAGTGCCGTGTTAAAGGATCCCAGTGATATCGAGCAAAGAAAATAGAAGTAATGAATAAAATAAAAGAGTTCAGGGTTTACTTTTATAAGTTTACTTTGAACTTTTTTATTATAAAATACTTCTTACCTATTAAATGATATAATTTTGGAAGAAGAAATTTTAAACCGGGTACGAAGAGGTTTCAGCCGCGAAAAGCTAAAATTAAACAAGAAACTGTTGACTTTCCTGTTTTTCTTGATGCTCTCAATTATTTTCTGGTTGTTGAGTGCATTAAATCAAAATTACACAACAACAATTTCTTATCCGGTTCATTACGTCAACTTTCCGAAAAACAAGGTACTTGTTGGTAAGGTCCCGAACAAGCTAACGCTTAATGTAAATGCCCATGGTTATACACTATTAAAGTATAAGGTGAATTTTCGCAGGATACCTATTATATTTAATGTAAATTCCTTTTCGCTCTATAAGGCTCCGGGCAATGAAACCGGAAAATTTTATATCCTTACCCGCTTTGCCAAAGAAAAAATAACGAACCAGCTCAGTTCAGATATTCAGTTGCTTGATATAATGCCTGATACACTCTTTTTTGAATTTTCATCTATTATCGATAAAAATGTGCCTGTTGTCCCCAATGTTAAGGTAAGTTTTGCCCGGCAATATATGGTGAAAGGAGAAATAACCAGTGACCCGGACAGTATTACAGTATCCGGACCGCACCTCATTCTGGACACCCTGTCAAAAGTTTATACCCGTTTCCAGCAGCTGGATCAGATTAATGCTACTACTCAACGCAACCTCCCTCTGAAATCCATCGATAATGTTTCATTTTCGCAGAAACGCGTACTGGTTACAATCCCGGTGGAAAAATTCACTGAAGCATCAATAAAAGTACCCATTGTACCTATAAATCTCCCAGATACACTGGTTATGAAACTTTTCCCTTCTGAAATAAATGTATCTTACCTGGTGGGACTGAGTGACTATGACAAGGTACAACCTTCCTCTTTCAGAGCAACTGTAGATTATAACAGCATAGCAACAAGTATAAATAACAAACTCAGGGTTTCCGTGGAAATGGCTCCCCCTTTCGTCAGATCAGTGAAATACCAGCCAAAAAATGTAGACTTTGTAATAGAAAAAAAATAAAAATGCTTAAAATAGGTTTAACAGGAGGCATTGGAAGTGGCAAATCCCTGGTGGCAAAAATATTTTTAGATCTTGAAGTTCCTGTTTATCCGGCTGACGAGAGGGCAAAATCCATATACAATACAAATGATTCCGTTAAACGGGAGATCATAAATTTATTAGGCCAGTCTGTATATCAGGATAATAAGATAAACCGTAAAAAACTTGCAGCACTGATTTTCAGGAACAAAAATCTTCTTGAGAAAGTAAATCAAATTGTACATCCGGCAGTCAGAGGGGATTTTGAGGATTGGTGCCGGCAATATACTGACAAAAAATACGTCTTACAGGAAGCGGCAATACTTTTTGAAAGCGGAAGTAATAAACATATGGATTACATTATTTCGGTTGATGCTCCGGTGGAGGTCAGAATCAAACGCGTTATGGACCGGGACGGAATGCCCCGCGAGCAGGTTTTGGAACGAATCAATCACCAGATGGAGGACAAAGAAAGAAATGAGTTATCTGATTTTATAATATATAATGATGGAACGAGACTGTTACTACCACAGGTACTCGAAATTCATCAAAAAATTAAAGAAATAGCATAATGGCCAAATTTGGAAAATGGATTGCAGGCGGACTGGGCTGGGCTTTTATGGGTCCTGTCGGGGGAATAATTGGTTTTATAGTTGGATCAGTAATAGACGAAATACCCGGTAACAGTTTACAACAAACTGGCCAAACCACTTCGGGTGATTTTGCTGTCAGTTTGCTGGTACTCGTAGCTGCACTGATGAAAGCCGATGGACGGGTTATGCGTTCTGAACTTAACTGGGTAAAAAATTACCTGGAGCAGACATTTGGACGAGCATCTGCTGCCGAAGCAATTCAGCTTTTGCAGAAACTTTTAAAACAGGAAATTCCTGTTGATGATGTTGCCTTGCAAATGAGACAAAGGATGGACTATGCGTCACGATTGCAACTGCTGCATTTTCTTTACGGAATTGCCAATGCTGATAAGGAATTGCATCCGGATGAAATTCGGTTGATCAATCATATTGCCGACATGCTAGGAATTTCTGCAGATGATAAACAATCGGTCAATGCAATGTTTTACGATGATGTTGAAGCAGCTTACAAGGTACTGAACATCTCCCCGTCTGCCACTGATGATGAAGTAAAAAAAGCTTACAGAAAAATGGCTGTTAAAAATCATCCCGATAAGGTTGGTTATCTTGGAGATGATATCAAAAAAGCTGCTGAAAACAAATTCCAGCAGTTAAATGCGGCATATGAAAAAATAAAAAAGAAAAGAGGAATAAAATAGCAGTTTCAAAATTTCGTTTTTTTGAACGTGTACTCTTAAAACAGCTTTTTACTGTTTCGATATATTAAGGTAAATTGTATTTTTGCAGCAAATAAATAAAACGGACAACATGAAATTAAAAGACATTTTATCGATTTCGGGTCACGGAGGCCTGTTTAAATTTGTGTCTCAGGGACGTAATGGTATCATTGTGGAAGGAATTGAAGATAAAAAGAGAATACATGCTCATGCTTCTGCCAAAATCAGTGCACTCGAAGATATAGCTATTTATACAGACGATGAAGAAGTAGCACTTGGAGAAGTATTTAACCGGATTTATGAAAAAGAAAACGGACAGCCTACCATCAGTCATAAATCCTCCAACGAAGAACTTAAAAAATATTTTGCTGAAATTCTGCCCCAGTATGATGAGGAAAGAGTATATGTTTCAGATATGAAAAAAGTATTTAACTGGTACAACATTCTTCAGCGAAATGATATGCTTATCGAAGATGATGAGGAAAATAAGAACGATGATGAGAATGTTACTTCAGAGGAAGAAAGAAACAATGACTCAGAGAAGGAATCAAAGAAAAATGATTCTGATAAAGAATAATTTTAGATAACCAAAACCAATAAACATTCCTAACCATGATCAGAAAACTGGTTTTTACCTGTTCACTTGCAGCTCTTTTTATAATTAGTGGAAATGCACAATCCTATACTACTAGTGCAGGTATCCGGCTCGGATTATTTAATGGCCTGACAGTTAAACATTTTATTGAACCCGACAGGGCACTTGAAGGATTACTTTCATGGCGCTGGGATGGTTTTGTAGTTACAGGGCTTTATGAATTTCAAAAACCATTGAACATAGAGGGTGTAAGTAACCTGGACTGGTACATTGGTGGTGGAGCGCACATTGGGTTCTGGGGAGCAAATAATTATTATTATGGCCCTGCTGACAGAGTGAATAGCTACACTGTCGGAGGGCTTGATTTTATTCTTGGTATGGAATATACTTTTGATGAAGTACCAATTACTCTTTCACTGGACTGGAAACCAGCATTCAATATATTTGGTGACAGTCACTGGTGGGGAGACGGAGGAGCTTTCTCTGTTCGGTATGTATTTTAGTGTTATGCTGTTCAGATAGCCTTGTACTCAAACAAGTAAATCTTTTATAAAAAACATACTATAAGCCATAAGTAATCAACTACTTATGGCTTGTTTTATTTTACTGCCCGGCCCAGGATTAAATCACCAGATCATGGAGCAGTATTAAATTTATAATGAGAATAAATTATTTATTCATATTCCTGTTAATCAACATTTAACACCAAATATATTTGAATTAATTCTTTTACCCCTGAAAATTAATTCCTATTTTGCTTGAAATTCCTTTAGGAATTGTATTTTTATATAGAATATTTCTTTAAAATATTCAAATTTGAAGCTAGGGACAATAACAAAATAAAATATTATTTCTTAAGTGTTGATTGCTGAAGTTGATAAGCCATTACCAGGTATTAATTAACACTAACTAAATAAGGAGAGGGACACAACTATATTAACACATTATGAATAATATGCCTTACTTTATAATTGTTACATTCTCTATTATTATGCAGTTAGCTGCAGCAATCATTGCACTTCTTTCAATTCAATATACAAGCCGTAAAACAGGCTGGATATTTATAGCCGTCGCCATGGTTATTATGACAATAAGAAGAATTGAAACACTAGTAATAATTTTGGATAGTAGTAAAGAATTTATCAACGGACTGCAGGAAATAACCGCCTTTATAATTTCCCTTCTTTTGCTCACCGGTTCTTACAGCATCCAAAAATATTTCAGATCTATTTCACAAGCCCGGGATGAACTGGTTAGAAACAAAGAGGAATTAATGAAATCAGAACAACAGCTTAAATCAGCAGATTATCATAAGAACCGATTTTTCTCTATTATTGCGCACGATCTCCGAAACCCGTTTAATTCTATATTGGGATTTTCAACTTTAATCATGCAGAATATAGAGAAATACCCCCGTGAGAAACTAAAAGAAATGGTAAAGCATATCCATAATTCCTCTCAACAGGCATACAGTCTAACAGAAAATTTATTGCTCTGGTCCAGAAGTCAGACTGGTAAGCTTGAACTTGAACCCATGCATCAGGATATTACCAAAACTATTGCATCCAGTATCAGATTGTTTTCAGAAGAGGCTAAACGAAGAGGAATCAGGTTATATTCAGAAATTACTTCTCCGAAAGAAGTTTTTTATGATGAGAATACGGTTTTCACAATATTACGTAACCTTATATCAAATGCACTCAAATTCACTCCCGAGGGAGAAATACGTATATCCGATTCGATAACAGATAACCAGATAGAGATTTCAGTAATTGATACAGGGATAGGAATAAAGAAACATTACCTTGAAAAAATTTTTGATCTTGACAAGGATTACACAACTCCGGGATTGAATAATGAAAAGGGTACAGGACTTGGTCTGAATCTTTGTTATGAATTTGCACAACTAAATAATGGAAACATCCGGGTAGAAAGCAAGGAAGGGAAAGGTACCAAATTCACCTTTTCACTTCCCTTAAAACCTGCTAATCATAATGCTTAGCTTCCTCCCAGATCACATTCATTTCATCCAGATTCATATCTTTCAGCGAACGTCCTTTATGAAGGGTTTGCTTTTCCAGGTATTCAAACCTTTTCTTAAATTTCTTATTTGTTCTTTCAAGTGCTGTCTCGGAATCAACATCATATAATCTGGCGGCATTTACCACTGAAAAAAGCAAATCTCCAAATTCAGCTTCAATTTTATCTTTGTCCATCACTTCAATCTCTTCCT
Source organism: Bacteroidales bacterium (assembly GCA_035638655.1). Classification (GTDB taxonomy): domain Bacteria; phylum Bacteroidota; class Bacteroidia; order Bacteroidales; family DASQZP01; genus DASQZP01. The sequence continues at coordinate 12,463 of DASQZP010001011.1, read as the reverse complement.
TCAGTTCATTCAGTTCTTCTTCAACTTTATCCCAGATCTGTTCCGGTTGATCCCAGTCAAATCCAACAGCACGGACCTTTTCCTGGATACGGTTGGCCTTAATCAATGAAGGCAGGGAATTGGGAACCCCTCCTAACACAGATTTGTTACCCTCTTTAATTTTTAATTCTTCCCAGTTTTGCCTGACGATATCCGTATTTTCTTTTACATCCGTATCACCAAACACATGTGGATGTCTGAATATCAGCTTCTCACAAATACCATTCAAAACACTGGTAATATCAAAAGTTCCTTTCTCCTCTCCTATTTTAGAATAAAATACCAGATGCAGGGCAAGATCTCCAAGTTCTTTACGTATTTCTTCCATATCATTTTCCAGAATGGCATCCGCCAGTTCATAAGTCTCTTCAATGGTATTGTTACGCAATGATTCCATCGTCTGTTCACGATCCCACGGGCATTTTACCCGCAATTCATCCATAATATCGAGTAATCTTCCAAATGCTTCGAGTTTAGTCTTGTCTGCCATTTTTTATGTACTATTTAATAATTTTTAATTCCCATATAAATGAGATAAATATGCTACATTATGGTAATGAATGCATTAACCACAATTTGTTACTTGTCTTTAAACTTAATGCGAATCCTGGAATTCGTATCCAGATTCAGTAAATCAGCAGCATTTCCAAGGTTTATTGCAACTTCAAGGAGTCCTGCCGAATTGAAAAGAGCCAGCAGTTCGCCCGGAGTTGTCTCCTGATATGTCTTGTTTATCCGTGTAATACGGTAATGGTTACTTTGTACTAAAATTTCAAAAGCTCTTCCTTTTCTTATTCGACTGAACAGATCCTCTGAAATATTTGTAATAGCATTGCGGTAAGAGTCTATGTACACTACACCACCGTTAATTACCGACTCATCAATAGTAGGACGCCAGGGAGTGTGTTTTTTGTAATTTTCATGCTTTTCACCAATCTCCTCCGGCATTTTTCCCCGCATCAGATCGCATGCCGCAGTAACAAAAGAGGATATTTCAGGAAAAGTATGCCAGCTGTTGGTCTCAGAATTGTCCCTGAGACGATATATGGATTCAGGCTCATCATTTAGCAATGCCCCAAACACACCATTATCGCTCCCGATAAAAAATTGATTTTGTGCCTTAACCAATAAATGATTCCCGTCCCGGCCCAGCGTTGACTGAACCCCGATAAGATGAATAGTATCAGGAGGAAAACTGGGAAAAGCATTGCGAAGAACAAAAGCTGCCTGCACTATATTAAATGGTTGAACAGCATGCGAAATATCAATTATGGTGGCGTCAGGACAAAGGCTGAGAATACTCCCTTTGATCGCTCCCACATAATAATCGTGTTGATTCCAGTCTGTTGTTAAGGTAATAATCGGCATGCTCCCGGAGTAAAATTGATGTGACTCTGTCTTTGCAAAGTCAGCTGAAATCGTTGAATATTATAAAAATTTAAACTTACTTTGTAAGCACCAAAAGTATAAAATATTAGTTAATATTTATGATCGAAAAAACCATATATTTAGAAGGAATTGATCCTGTCAATATTTATGGAATTAATAATATAAAGCTGGAAGCAATAAAAAAAAGCTTCCCTAAAATTAAAATTATTGCGAGAGGACATGAAATAAAAGTTTTTGGAGAGCAGCATGCCGTAGCAAGGTTTGAGGATAAAATCAAAGTAATGGTTGATTACTATCACAAGTATAACAGCCTGAATGAAGAGGAGGTAGCTGAACTTATTCATGAAAACGGAAGCGATGTACTTAAAAATAACGATGATATTGGTGATGCTATCATTTATGGCAATTTTGGTAAAATAATTAAAGCACGTACTGCCAACCAGAAAAAACTGGTAGAAGAGTATACCGGCAATGACCTGATATTTGCCATCGGGCCGGCCGGAACAGGAAAAACATATACTGCAATTGCTCTTGCGGTAAGAGCATTACGAATGAAAGAGGTTAAAAGAATTATTCTCACAAGGCCAGCAGTAGAAGCAGGAGAACACCTGGGATTTTTGCCCGGTGACCTGAAAGAGAAACTGGATCCGTATCTACAGCCATTGTATGATGCTTTGCATGATATGATCCCTCCAAAAAAGCTGAAAACCTATATCGAAGAAACTGTAGTTCAGATTGCACCGCTTGCCTTTATGCGCGGGCGTACACTTGAAAATGCATTCGTCATTCTTGATGAAGCACAAAATGCAACTACCAACCAGCTGAAAATGTTCCTTACCCGTATGGGACAGAATGCAAAATTTATCATTACCGGCGATATCACACAAATAGATCTTCCAAACAAACAGAGCTCCGGATTGTTACAGGCACTGAATATCCTTACCGGCATTAAAGGAGTATCGATCGTTAATTTCAATATTAAAGATATCGTGCGCCATAAACTTGTAAAAGATATTGTCAAAGCCTATAACAGACTATATAAGTCAAAGGAAAAAAGTGAGAATCCTGAAAAATCAGTAAAACCGGAAAAATAATCTATTAAACCTAAAAATCCATATAATATGAAGCAAGCTATCGTTGAGACAAAATTCTCGTTGTCGGGACAAAAAAGCCTTTACAAAGGAAAAGTACGAGATGTGTATAACATTAATGATGAATACCTGCTTATGGTAGTTTCTGACCGGATTTCAGCATTTGATGTAGTGTTGCCTAAAGGAATACCTTATAAAGGACAGGTTCTTAATCAGATTGCATCAAAATTTCTGGATGCTACTGCAGATATTGTACCAAACTGGAAAATTGACACACCCGATCCCATGGTAACAGCAGGCCACCTGGCCGAACCTTATAAAGTGGAGATGGTGATCAGGGGGTATCTTACAGGTCATGCCTGGAGGGAATATAAAGCCGGAAAAAGATCTTTGTGTGGCGTGCCCATACCTGACGGGATGAAGGAAAACCAGAAATTTGAAAAGCCAATCATCACCCCTACTACAAAAGCAGAGGAAGGCCACGATGAAGATATATCACGTGAAGAAATTATTTCCAGCGGACTGGTATCTGAAGAGGAATATACAGAACTGGAAAAATATACCCTGGCATTATTTGAAAGAGGTACCAAAATGGCTGCAGAAAAAGGTCTGATCCTTGTTGATACCAAATACGAATTTGGTCGTAAAAGCGGTAAAATATATCTGATCGATGAAATTCATACTCCCGATTCTTCCCGGTATTTCTATGCAGACGGATATCAAGAAAGACTGGCAAAAGGTGAAAAACAGAAGCAATTGTCCAAGGAATTTGTCAGAGAATGGCTGATAGAAAATGGTTTTCAGGGTAAAGAAGGTGAAGTTGTTCCTGAAATGACTGATGAGTTTATATCCCGGGTCTCTGAAAGGTATATTGAACTTTATGAGAAAATAACCGGTGAAAAGTTTGTCCGTTCTGAAACCGAAGATGTAATGGCCCGTATCGAAAAGAACATTCATAATTTTATGAACAAACTCTGAGATACAGGCAATACGGTCAATATTGTCAGGGAATATAATGTTGTACATAATACCTTCATTTTGTACATTTGTACACTTCAAAATGTGGTATTAAGCTATTTATGATTTGAAAACGATCTGATGAACAGAATAATTCTATTTGTATTACTGGTATTAGCTTCCGGAATTACCGGATTTGCGCAGGATGAAGGCAGCGTGAAGGTTGAACGATCAAAGAACAAAGTTGTTATTGATGGCAAAGAATATTATGTACACATTGTTAAAAAAGGACAGACACTATATTCAATCAGTAAAGCTTATAACGTCTCACAAAAAGAAATAGCCGAGGAAAATCCTGATATTCTGATGGGGCTGAAAACCGGACAGGTGTTGAAAATCCCTTATACCCCTGTAAAAGAGGATGTAGATCTGATTAAATCGGATGATTATGTCTATCACATACTCAAGGAAGGACAAACGCTCTACTATTTATCAAAAAAATATGGAGTTTCAATTGAAAGCCTGCTCAAAGCAAATCCTGAACTGGAATACAGTAACATGCAAATCAATCAGGTTATTAAGATACCAAAAGCTGCGATGGGCAGTAGTGATTCCACCAGGAGCAGTAAGCAGAAAGATTATTTTTTTTACCGGGTTGAAAAAGGTGAGACATTATATTCCCTGGCAAAACGCTTTAATGTCACTGTTCCTGATATCCGGAATATTAATGAGGATCTCCGCTGGCAGGAACCAAAAGCCGGCCAGATCATAAAAATTCCCAGGATCCGTGAAACAGTAAAACAGGCTTTGCCTCCCGGAAAGGATACTATTTCCATCGATACCACAGTAAATATAGCAGATACACTTGTATGGCATCCTCAGGAGCATTTCAATTGTGACTCTCTTGCTGCACTCTATAAAAAAGATACATATAACATTGCGTTGCTTATTCCTTTCAACCTGGATCAATCCAGACCCGACAACCAGGAAAATGATAATTCAGAACAGCCGTCAATTCTTCAGGATAATCCAAATAATAAGCCCTCTCCCATTGATCCCATAACCGGTGGATACCTTGAATTCTATGAAGGAGCCATGATGGCTGTTGATAAAATGAAGCGGGAGGGCCTGTCCGTTAATCTATATGTTTATGACACCGGTACTGACAATAGAAAAACAAGTCAAATAATTGGAAATTATAATTTTAGCCAAATGGATCTTATCATTGGTCCTTTCTATCCTGATCAATTATCTGAAGTAGCTGATTATGCAAGAGAACATGAAATACCACTGGTATCTCCAATGGCACCTACAGACAGTTTGCTGGTTAATAACCCTTATGTTTTCCAGGTTAATCCCTCAAGAAAAACTGAATTCAGCCAGCTTGCTCAATATCTGTCGGATTTTAAAAACAAGAACCTTATAATACTGCATAAAGAAAGTATGGTCGACTCGCTAATTGCTTCTGAACTGAAAACAGAACTTTTCAGATATTTCAGTCTGACAAATGCTTTCGACAATACAGTTATTAAGGAATTTCCCGTGAACAGGGATAATAATGGCAGTCTGGAGCATGCACTTACCCGTGATAAACAGAATGTAATAATAATTCCAGGTTCTGATGAAGTATTTGTTACAGAAGCCATAAGAAATATCTATAATTACTCAAAAAATTATAATATTATGATTGTTGGAGATCCTTCCTGGCCTCAGTTCAAAAGTATTGATGTTGAATATCTTCATACTTTGCAATTGCATTATTATACTCCTTTTTATATCAACTATAAAAATAATAATACCAATGATTTCTTATCAGAATTCAAGGATATCTATAAATACGAACCTTATCATACCACTTCACAAGGATACAATCCTGCATTTTTGGGCTATGATGTTTTTAGTTTTTTCCTGAAAGCGTTAAAAGAATATGGTGGAGCATTTCCGCACTGTATCAGCGAAGTTAAAGGCAATTTTCTGCTTTCTGATTACCGCTTTATAAAACAGGGCTATAATGATGGATATGAGAATGAATCTACACAAATAATAAGCTATACCAAAGATTTTGAAGTGACAGAAGTTGAAAAATTTCCACAGAAACTAAAAGCAACTGCAACTCAAAAAGAATGGTAACAGCACTTTAACTATCTGTTTCACACATAGAATATACTGCTGATGAAGAGGATCAGGGAAAAAGCCGGTATTTTTATATTACTGATGTTTGCAGTACACAATATTTATGCCCAGGAAGCAGATACCCTCCAGCTATTGCTCAGAGATACCAGTCCGCTGGATACATCATATTTCGCGAATGATGATAATGAATTCAACCTGGTACTGGCTGCTGAAAGAGGAGATGTGCGTGTTGTAAACCTGTTACTTAACAGAGGCGTAAACCCGGATGTTCAAACCTGGGAAGGTGTAACTCCTCTTATGTATGCAGCAGGTGGCGGCCACTATTATACAGTCGAATTACTTATTAATCGTGGAGCTGATGTAAATATTTCTCCTGACAATGGAATAACTGCCCTTATTGGTGCTGCTAAGGCAAATTATCCGGATATTGCAGAATTACTGTTACGTAACGGTGCTGAAATCAATGCCGGCGATGAATATGGAGCAACAGCACTCATGTATGCAGCTGCATATGGTTATTATGTTACAACAGATATGTTGCTTTATTATGATGCTAATCCCAATATACAGGATAAAAGGGGAAATACTGCACTTATGTCAGCCATATTATCCGGATTTAGTGATATATCAAAATTATTACTTGATAAAGAGGCAAATCCGGATATAGCCGACCACAATGGATTTACACCACTTATGATCGCTGCTGAAAATAACCTGACAGATATCGCCGGACTTTTAATCGATCATAATGCCAGTATTGTAGCTGAAAATGATAGAGGTTATACGGCACTCGCTATTGCAGTTGTCAACCAACATGCTGATATGGTAAACCTCTTGTTACAGCATGGTGCGGATGCCAACAAACGAATAACATTTGTTGATACACCCTATACGCTTGCTCTTTCAACTAAAAATGAACTAATCATCGATCAGTTAAAAGCATCTGGTGGCCAAAAGATCAGATTTCCCCGATTTGAGAAAATTACAGCAGGTTTTTCATTGCAGGGTTCAAAAGATGATTTCATCATGGGAATCGGAACCGGAATAAAAGACACCAAATTCAAAATATCAATTCAGGCTGGATTTGAATTCCGACCTACCCCCGTGCGGGTGGTTGTGCAACAAGATGAACATACTTTAAATCAGTATTGGGAAAGAAGAAACCTGATTTATCTGGAAGCTGACAAAGAATTTCTTTTCTCAAAAGAAGGGAAGAAGGAAACAGGATTATTTGCAGGAGTTAAAGGAATATACAGCTTTGGCGGTTACAGGGGATTGACAAAAGATGCCGGTATCAGATACCTCCTCTCTCCAAAAGCCGGTTTTGTTTATCAAATCGGAATGATTAACATCAAGCTATATTACAGCTATCTAAACTGGAATATTAATGATCTTTCACCAAACTGGATTGGTTTATCCGCCAGATACAACATCTCGCTTAACAGAAAAGGAAAGAAAAAACAAATACCTGTCTGGTTTGATAACTCAGGCCAGAATGAAGAGTAATATTTCTGATGATGAAAATTAAATATCTGTCCACAATAATTATTGCATTTGTGCTGATTTTATCAGTTGTTCATTCCTGTAAAGATGATCCATTCAATCTTCAGGTTAATTGCGATGAATGCCACGTGGTAAAACCCGACAGCGGAGATATAATCGTGCGACTTTCCTGGAATAACACCTATGATTCTATACCGGTAATAGTTTACAAGGGAAAGGTAGAGGATAATAATGTTGAATATGTGGATACGGCTTATGGTACATACTATTATCTCAGGGTTAAACTAAATGAATATTATTCTATCAGGGCTGAGTATAAAAATCAGGGGAATACTACCTATGTTTTTGACGGAGGCAAAATTAAAACAGTAAAAATAAGTGATGTATGTCAACAGGATTGCTATGTAATTAAAAAAGGAGAATATGATTTACGACTGAAAGAATGATAAAATTCCCAATATAGTCTTCCCCCGGCAGATTAAAACCTGAGCTTTTCCCGCAATCTCTTATATCCGTTAGCACTTACTTTAACCTTGCTGCCATCCACAAGTTTAGCTATATAATTTTCTTTTTCATAAGGTTCTATCTGATTTATCAGTTCAATATTTGCAATATATGAACGATGTACACGAAGGTATTTGTCCGGATCCAGGTGCTGCTCAAAAAATTTCATGGTCTGTTGCTTAAGGAATTTTCCATCAGTGGTATAAATCATCACATAATCATCCTGGGCCTCCAGATATTTAATTGTACCAACCGAAATCACCTTTATTTTAGAACCCGCCCGCACCACAATACGATCAAGAAAAATGCTTTTCTCATGAATTGTTTCTGAGAGTTTTTTAAGTGCTGATGAGTTATTTTCCTTAGACATTATTCTCACTCTTGCTTTTTCAATTGCCTGGCCAAATCTTTCTTTCGAAAAAGGCTTAAGGAGATAATCCACTGCATTCATTTCAAACGCTTTTATTGCATATTCATCAAAAGCAGTTGCAAAAATGATGACAGGTGAAGGATCAATCAGCTCAACTACCTCAAATCCATTCAGCTTTGGCATCTGCACATCCAGAAAGACCAAATCAGGCTGAAGATCATTAATACTTTTAACGCCTTCAAATCCATTTGTACAAACAGCCACAATTTCAACATCTTCATATGATTCCAGAAATTTTTCAATTATATTTCTGGCCAGTTCTTCATCATCTATAATTATTGTCTTTATTTTTTCCATACAAAAAAATATTTCAGTAACTATTCATTAAGCATTTGACAGTTGCGGCAATACCAAACGTGCCATATATTTACCGTTTTCATCTTTGGTCTCAAGCAGGTTACGGGAGCCGTAAACAAGCCTGAGCCTGTTCCTGATATTCTCCAGCCCGATACCTGTTCCTTTTGGAGGTATTGAATCCGGATCATAGGTATTTTGTACTACTACAATCAGATTACCAGATTCAACGGTACTTTCAATACAAATACAGATCGGCTCCAGGCTTTCATACAACCCGTATTTTATTGCATTTTCGCAGAGTGGCTGGATAATCATGCCCGGAATCAGCAAGCTGCGTGTTTCAGGATCTATATTCATACTTATTTCCAGCATGTTGCCGAATCGTATTTTTTCTATATCCAGGTAGAGTTGCACATGTTCCAGTTCATTCTTCAGTAAAGTGGTGGCTTCTTTCCCTTTGCCAAGTGAGTACCGGAGAAAATCAGAAAGCTTGATGATCATCTCGTGAGCTTTCTCCGGATTTGTAATTGTTAATGCACTAATAGAATTGAGACTGTTAAATAAAAAGTGTGGTTTAATCTGGAATTTCAGAATATTTAGTTCAGCTTCCTTTATTGCAGACTTCAATTCATTCTCATAAACCAGTTTTTCCTTGAAATTGGAATAATAGATATACAGATAATATCCGAGTACCAGCAGTGAATACAGAAAAATCCCCTGTACAATTCTCAGGGTCATGGAATCTGCCAGATATTTAATCGATCTGTCAGTAGCAGCACCAAATCTGTTCATCAAAAAGTAACTTATGGATATCCATAAAATAAGGAAAACCGCCAGTACCCCGAAATGATTAAGCAACCTGGTAATAAGATTGGGAGAGCTTTCGTTTGTATATTTTACAGCATACCAGATTCCTATTGCCAGCAGCAGAAATACACCGTTAAAAGTAATTGCATCTGCAACAGCAAGCCAGGTATCTCCATCAAGTAAAACAAATATATTGATAAAATGAATGATGGTAATAAACAGCCATCCGGCAAGGAAATACGGAGCAACTCTTCGATTTATAAAAATAGGATAAGCCATAATGTAAAGGATTAAATATCCTTCCTGTTTTCAGTTTTGCAACACCCAAAAATGTCGATTGATAATTTCATATAATTCTAATTGCTCATCGTCCATTTGAAGTAATCTGGATTTAATATGCTTTGAGTCTGGCAAAGTGTATGTAATTTGATACATATTATGAGTTACCTCTGCGGCCTTCTTCAAGGATAGTGTTGACTCTTCCAGTTTTAACACCCTTTCCAATTCTTTATAAATACAATATGCTGTAAAAGCAATGCAGATATGCGCTTCTATTCGATGTCTTAAACGGTGATAAATGGGCCTTATTCTAAGATCTGTTTTTGACATACGAAAAGCACGTTCTATATGCCATAGGTTTCCGTAATTTTCGATCACCTGGGCATCGGGAAGTTTCGTATTTGTAACATAGCCTTTAAGTCCATCCCAACGGACATCACTATTATACCTTTCATAGTCGATTCTTACCGTTACATCACCTTCCAGTTTAAGATATTTATTGTAACCACGGTTATTAATATTAGCTTTGGTTAAGCGCCCTCTTTTTACTTTATTTTCAAGTCTTTTAAGACCACGACTTCTATTATAAGCATCTTTTCTGGCACGAACTTCTGAATGATTAACGATGAGTCGTTGTATGGTTCCTTTAGAAAAGCTACTGATCATCCCATCCGATAACTTAGAGGCCAAAATTTGCGATTTTATCGATTCATTTTCATTCTTTATGCGGGCACCAAGGATGTACTCGTAACCATTTTCTTCAAGAGCACTTATATTGCTTTTTGACAGTAATCCGGAATCGGCAATAACAACAGGTTTATCCAGATTGAACTTTCTGCTCATGTTTTCAAGAAAGGGAATCAGCGTATGTCCTTCGTAAGTATTTCCTTCAAAAATGTCATAACCAATTGCATACCCACCAAGTCCAATCAACAAACCAATGAAAATCTGCGGACATTGGTGTTTGCCATCCTTGCTAAAACCTGTTTTGCGCAAATCATCCTCGTCGCTTGCCTCAAAATACAATGTTGTCATATCATAAAAAACAACGCTGATATTATCGTCCAAAACCTTTTTGGTATGTGCAAACGAAATCTGTTCTACTTCAGATTTTAGTTTTCTATTCAGCTTGTCCAGAAAACGATAAACTGCATCGATATTCAAAGTTTCACCTTGATAACGATACAGATAATCAATTGTCTTAAGTTTGCTCAAAGGGAATGCTATACGTGAGATAACCAAATGACGAAACAGAGGTTCATTAATGACTCCAAAACCAATATAATCATAGATCTTGCCAAAAATAATTTCTGGACCAACTGTCCGGATGTTGGCATTCTCCAGGGAAGCAAATACTTTATCTACAGTTTTATCTATTTCATTATCAAACAGGTTTAACTGTTGAGATAGTTTTTCAATTTCCTGTTTTGCCAAATTAACAAGTTCTTCAATTTTGCGCTGTGCTGTGGCGCATCCTATTGTTTTAATCACTTTATACTTGCCACGAACCTTCTGAATCACTTGTACAGATAGGCTACCAGAGCGATTCTTTAGCTTTCTTACAAACATACTGAAAATTTTGCAACACCCAAATTTAATTAATTGCTGTTGATTTACAATAAGTTAAGTGGGTGTTGCAAAAAAGTGCGGAAAACAGGTGAGGAAAAATAATTAAACAAAGGATTTTTAACTATAAAAAAGTACATCTGTTTAATACATTTTTAATATCAGGTATCCTTATCTTTCCCCCTGGACATGCTGTCCGTGCCGGTTTTCATTTGCCATACTCTCACAATTAACTTGCTTCTCCCAAAATATCTTTCTATTTTGTATCCGTATGTTCTTTGAAAAACAAATGCTTCTCCTGCTTTAAACTTAAAACCTGGAACTTAAACTTCCAGCATATATTCCCTTCAGATTCGTTGATACCTGCAGTAGGGGACAGTATAATAGACTGGGATCTGAAAGGCAAAGAACTAAAGGATGCTATTCATGCTAATTTTGAAGCCCTTGGGCTGGACGGAGCAGTATTTACTGCAGGTAAAAGCGGTAAAATACCTTACGGACAATTGAAGAAATACTATCGAAACGCTAATATAGTAAGTGGAGGCAATAACAACGCCTCACAAACGGACACCACCATAAGTAACAAATATGAGAAGTTCCAGTACTTTTATCATCCGGATCATTTAGGTAGCTCCAGTTATATAACGGATGCTTCCGGTGAAGTTTACCAACATTTTGAACCGACCGAAGGGAGCTCGCGAACACCATTAAAATTAAACAAGTGTGAGCAATATTTCCCATTTGGTGAATTGCGTAGCAATCGCAAACACCATTAAAATAATAAATGAATGAGCAAACTTTTGTTGAAGACCGCACCGACCACCAGCGTACACCTTACTTGTTTAATGGTAAGGAGTTGGACAAGGAAACCGGCTTCAAGACATCCTGTTTTTGGTAGTTGGAAAAAATCAAAAAAGACTGACAGTTATAATCATAATCGACTTTTAGAAATTATAAAAGAGAATAATGGAAAATGGCCAGGTAGATCTACAATCGGAGATGGAAATGAAGGTGGCAAGTATGCTTTTGGCGAAGTAACAATCATGTTACATCACTTTTCAACAGAAAAAGTAAATAACTTAAAAGCTATTTTAGTAGAAGCTATTTTAATTGGAGACTTATCACCTTATAATGTTTCTTATCCATTGGATTATAAAAACAATGAGATAATAGGAGAGCGAAAAAGAGGGAAGCAAATATTCCTTGACCTCTGTTTTCCTATCGGTTCTTATACATCTACAGGAGGTAATCAAATAGTAATTTGCGATTGTGAAAAGGCAGAAAAAGAAAGAAAAGAACTAGGATTGGAACCTTTGGACGACTATTATAGAAAGCGCAATGCTACCTACACCTGTAATGAAAAATAGTTGGTAACAGATCAGTATATTTTGCTATCATATTCATGATTTTTGATTTGAGTGGATTGGCCATACGTTGTGCCTTATTTGTCTCCAACCTTCTCGTGAAT
>DASQZP010001010.1:0-4165 GCA_035638655.1 Bacteroidales bacterium | reverse complement strand
CACCTTACCCGAAAGGACATTAGTAAAGTTAGCCGGATGAACCCGTGCTATATCCTGTGATTGGACATTTTGGGCGGCATATGACAACTGGTTTCGGGTTTTCTTTTCACCCTCAGCTGTCACATAAACCTGATTAAGACCAACATTACTTGGTTGTAGTTTTACGTTTAATGTAACATTTTGACCAGTCACTTCAACTTTTGTAGAATATTTTTTATATCCAATATAAGTTACTGTTAAAGTGTATGTGCCATTCGGTACTGAAGAGATAACATAAGTACCATTTACTCCGGTAGCAGCACCAACGTTGAGTTTTGGTATATACACGTTTGCACCAGGCAACGCATTACCATTACTCGCATCAGTTACTTTACCTTTAATACTGCGCTGCTGCGCATTCACTTGAGATACCATGCCTATTATGAGCATGCAACTCACTAATAAAGTATTCAGTAGAACCTTCTTCATACGATTTATTTATTTATTTGAGTTAGCTAGTTAATTCAGTCCCTTAGAACCTCACGTTCGATTAACTCGATACTGTCTATTAATAAAAATTAATATTCGAAAAATCCAGTCTTTATTTTTAATTAATACTAAAATCGTATTTTTTTTATTTATATATTTTTTTATACATTAATATGCTTAAGCTCTAAAGCAATGTCTGCCTGCCTTCTATTTTAGTTCGTTTCCCGATAATTAACTATAAAAAGAAGAAAACGTTCTTATAATAAGTCTCACACACGCATTTCCAGTTTTTTTTATCGTCCGCAATAACTATTCTTTTAAAATAAATTAGGATAATTTAATGCTAAGCCTGTTTATACCTGTAATGAATAGTTAATCTTACATACCAGCGAAGTGTGGATTTTAATTCAAATATTAAGACAACAATATCCTAGTTACGCTTATTAACATATGTAAATAAACTTCGAATATTATCCTGATATATGAACTTTTCACATATGGTGATGGGCTTTTATTACGGATTACTTTTATCAGCTGCATATATATTTACATATGGTTCGGTTCATATAAAATTAATTACACCGGATAAGTGTTTGCTATTGTTTTTCTTCATTCCCGATATAATTATTTATATCATATACTAAATATTTATATGACAGCGCAACTGATAAATAAAAGTTATTGCTATCTTTATTATTATTCGGCAATCATCCGGTCATAATATTTTGAATGTTAAATCACTGTTGTCCGATAAAACTTCAAAATCTTAAAAACCGGCCTGTTATACGTGTATTAGTCAAATTATGTGGATATGGGAAAAAAGGCCCCCAAAGGTTCTTTTTAGGTAACCGGAATTTCATTGAACTTTCAAGATTATCGCGATACGAGACTTTGTCTCGTAACGAACCGGTGGACACTCTGTGTCCATTCACAGGTTAGCACCCGTCTTCCATTATTCATAAAAAATGACTGGACGCGGTTCATCCCGGGGTATATTACGCACCGGACAGACGTAACGAGATAATAAAGCGTTTTAGAATCCGGCAAGCAACGGAGTGGAGCATTGGATATTTTTAGCGGAATGGAAACGGATTTAGCCAATTTTTGCCCAACGATGATTTTTGTTCCAGCTTTGCTCATCCCCCATGCTTTCAGGATCATCGTTGAAAAGCGGGTATCTCGTTACGAGACTCTGTCTCGTAACGAACCGGTGGACACTCTGTGTCCATTCACAGGTTAGCACCCGTCTTCCATTACTCATAAAAAATCACTTTTTTAACATCATTGAACAATTTGATTACGTTTCCCCCCGGACAACAGTGATGTTAAATAGGGAATTCTTCATTAAAATAGTAAAATGCAGAGAGCATAGAATTAGGGAGATTCGATTAAATCATAATTTGCGAACTTCTATTCCTTAATAATTTTTAGAACAGCTAACTGACATTTGTATATTACCTAATCATTAATCAGATGAACCGTTTTAATATTCCGAATATATATCATATATATATAGGTATATATTAAATCATCCTATAGATAATAGTAAGCAATACTAAAATCACACACGGATTTACGTTGTTGGTAATAATATTAATTTTATTTCGTAAACTTGATTGCAAAAGTGTGAATGAAGAATTGTATTAACGTTTATATAAATTACTAACTGTCCTATTATTTATGCTAAATTTACCCGGTTGGTAATATCTGTCACATATTCACTTTTTATATAGTTCCAGGTATTTTACACGTAAGATGATCTCCATCTGAACTCTATTTGTTATGAGCTTTTATCTGCTTCCTTTCATCGGATTTTTAATAGGCCTAATTGTCACACTAATAGGAGGTGGCGGGGGGATTTTTTATGTATTAATACTCACACTCGGTTATAATGTGGATATGTCGACGGCGGTCTCCACCTCATTAGCAACCATAATACCCACAACATTTGTTGCTTCTATCAGTCACCACAGGTCAGGAAATTTACGAATACGGAAGGGAGTCTATCCTTTATTAGGCGGAATTATCGGTGCTGTCGGGGGTGCATTACTAACATCTCTTTTCGTCGATTCCGTACTCAGGAGAATATTCGGCTTATTCATGCTTGTAATGGGCAGCCTTGTTTATAAAGGCGTTCTAAAGCAATCCAATCCTAATAAATTACTAAAAGGCGACACAACTCCTTCTGCAAAAAAAAAATCGGAAGTGACCAACAAAAAATATTTAGCTTCTGCCGGTTACGGTTTATTAGGTGGAGTCATGGCCGGTATGTTAGGACTCAGCGGGGCTCCGCCGATTGTAACCGGCCTGTATTTATTAGGCAACTCAGCCGTTGAGGTTATTGGAACATCCGTTTTTGTTGTACTGGGTATTTCCTGTGTAGGATTATCTACTCATCTTGCCCTGGGACAGGTAAACTGGTATCTCGTGGAAATGCTGGCAATTGGTACGACAGCAGGAGCATTTATCGGGCCTAATTTTCTCAAGTATATCGACACTGCAAAACTGGAAAAATATTATAGCCCGGTATTTTTTATTATGGCAGTTGGCATTGGTTTAATCCTGATTTTTTAGGATTAAAACTGTCCACATTCAGTTTTTTTATTAGCTGCTGATAGCTGATGGTTAAAAGCTTATTACGCAATTAATATATTACCAATCACAGAACATTCTTTCATTCTTCATTTTGCTGAGAAAACTAATAACGGCCGGGATGAGGGTATTCTGGCTTTATTTTTGGCTAAAATTTTATCCGCGGCCTAAAAAATTCCGTTTTCCTTTCTCCTATTTTACAGTTTCTATTCTTTTGGAAAATATTCGAAGAATTTCAGGAATAGACATTTATTCTGCATTCTATATTCTTCATTCTTAAAAATCATGTAGCGTTTTGCAAGTATTAGCCATCCAATACATACAAGAGTATATATTTTTCCAATATCAACGAAACAAATTATCTGTCATACGTATTACAATGTAAACTTTACCATTAACCCCTATTTGAATAATTTTAATTTATGATGAAAATAGTTACATCCGGTAAATACGTATTTCTATCTCTGTTATCAGTACTAATATTTTTGTTTTTCCCAACCCAAACGCTTTGGGCACAAATAAAACAAGACACTACCTCCTATTCATTACAACCATTACATATCAAAAAAGATTTTGATATCACCGGTAAATTAACGAACGCTGACTGGAAAAAAGCAAAAACTATTTACATTAAATATGAGGTCCAGCCAAATGACGAAGGTCTTGCCAAAGTTACAACTAAAGTTAAAACACTATACAGTAAAAATTATCTATATATAGGTTTCATTTGTTCTGATCCACACCCCAGGGATATCCGTGCTCATGTAGCCGATCGTGACCAGGATTTTAATGATGATTACATCGGTATTATTCTGGATCCCTTCGATAATAATCAACATGGATATGAATTGTTTGTCAACCCGCTTGGAATCCAGATGGACGGTATACGTAACAGCGATAATAACGAAGATATGAATTTTGATGCTTTATGGTATTCTAAAGGGGCCATCAATGATACGGGTTATACAGCAGTCATGAAAATACCATTTAAAAGCCTGAATTTCCCGAACAGAAAAATTCAAAACTGGTCCATTCAGTTTATTCGTAATTACCCGCGAAGTACCCGCTATATTTATGCATGGACACATGTAAACATCAATAACCC
>DASQZP010001009.1:0-2334 GCA_035638655.1 Bacteroidales bacterium | reverse complement strand
GGGACATGAAGTAGGTTCAACGGCAATACATCTTACTTTCTTCCCCTGAGTAAAATTTTGGTGCAGGAAGGGGAAAGAAATACCGGCAAAATTTGATCCGCCGCCGAATGGTGCAATCACCATATCTGGAAAATCATCTGTTTTCTCAAACTGTGTAATGGCTTCCTGGCCGATGATTGTCTGATGCAATAACACATGGTTAAGCACACTACCCAGAGAATATTTGGTATCCGGATCTTTGGCAGCCATTTCAACTGCCTCTGAGATGGCTATCCCCAGGCTTCCCGGGCTGTCAGGATACATCTTCAGAATTTTCCTGCCTGATTCCGTCAGCTCACTCGGGGAAGGCACAACATCCCCGTTCCATGTGTTGATCATGAATTTGCGATAGGGCTTCTGTTCATAGCTTAATCGTACCATAAAAACTTTCAGATCGATGCCGAAATGATTGGTTGCAAAACTCAGGGCGCTGCCCCACTGGCCGGCACCGGTTTCGGTGGTAATGCGCTTCACGCCTTCTTTCTTGTTATAATAGGCCTGAGCAATGGCCGTGTTTGGCTTGTGTGAACCAGCCGGACTGACACCTTCATTCTTGTAGTAAATTTTTGCCGGTGTATCCAGTAATTTTTCCAGATTGTAAGCACGATACAGTGGACTTGGCCTGTAAAGTTTGTATACATCCTGCACTTCATCAGGTATTTCAATCCAGCGCTCCGTGGATACTTCCTGCTTGATCAGTTCCATGGGGAAAAGCGGGGCAAGGTCTTCCGGACCTATTGGCTTTTTGGTGCCTGGATGCAGTGGTGGCAACATGGGATTGGGCATGTCTGCCTGGATATTGTACCATGCTGTTGGCATTTCTTTTTCTGAAAGAATAATTTTGTGAGTCTTGGTCATGGTTTAATTATTTAATGAATGAATACTAAAAAAGGCATGTCGTAAACAACATGCCTTTTTGATTATAATATAGTTATATCTTATGGTTGTTTACGACGTCAGAAATTTCCTACGCCAGCGCCAACCAGGTAAATTCATCATTCTGATATTTGATGTGTTTTGTAACATAGACACAAATATAAACACAAATTTCATATAAGCAAACATGAAATTGCATTTTAAGCATAACAGTTTGTTCTCTTTATAGAGTCTTTCAATAACTCAGATATCAGAGATTATGAACAGACAGTTTATAATCTTTTTTCAATAACCTTCCAGTCAATAACTTTCCAGAAAGCATCAATGTATTCGGGTCTCCTGTTTTGATAATCCAGGTAATAAGCGTGTTCCCATACATCACAGGTAAGCAGCGGTGTAGCGTTATTCCGCAGCGGGTTACCCGCGTTTTGTTCCTGCACAATTTCCAGGTGACCATCATCTTTTTTAACCAGCCAGGCCCAGCCTGAACCGAATAATGTAGTGGCAGCCTTTGTAAAGCGTTCTTTAAACTCCGAAAATGATCCGAATTCAAGTTTAATAGCATCCGCCAGCAGTCCCCCGGGTTCGTGATGCCCTTGAGGGGAAAGACTCATAAAATAAAAAGTGTGGTTCCACACCTGGGCCCCATTATTATAGATGGCGCCTTCGGCAGTAAGAATTATATCCTCCAGGGAGGCATTTTCATAAGGAGACCCGGGTACCAGGTTATTCAGGTTATTCACATATCCCTGATGGTGTTTTCCGTAGTGAAATTCAAGGGTTTGCTTCTTAATGTGGGGTGCCAGGGCATCCAGACTGTAAGGTAATGTTGGAAGTTCAAACATAGCTAAATTTTTTAAATGGTTATTAAATTGTTATTCCTGCTATTAATATACACTTTTTATTGCATATAATCAAGTTCATCCTATTGTTCTGATAGCTGATATACCGGGGAAAGGCGTTTAACATTTTTTAGTATTTACTGTCAAATAGACATTTACTTTTAGATTATTCTTTCAGAGTAAATAGCGAGTTTTGTGGTGGTTTAGCCGGCGAGGGTTACCTGTTAACTCTCTGCATGAATTCTTTCAGATATTCTTAACCAAATTTATTATATAAAATTATGGACATAGTAGTTGAAAACGTTACCAAGAAATATGGTTTGCAAAAAGCTGTAGACGATATTTCTTTTGAGGTAAAGACCGGTGAGGTGCTTGGTTTTTTGGGGCCCAATGGTGCCGGGAAGACCACTACCATGAAAGCGGTCACCTGCTATATGGCTCCTGATGAAGGTATCATCAGGGTTGGAGGTTATAATAACCTTGAAAATCCTGAAGAGATCAAGCGGGCCATAGGTTATCTGCCTGAAACCAACCCGCTTTACCAGGAAATGCCTGTTATTGATTACCTGCATTTTAT
>DASQZP010001008.1:0-8420 GCA_035638655.1 Bacteroidales bacterium | reverse complement strand
GCATCAAGTCTTTCCTGATGATATTCAATGATTTTACCCCTTACAATTTTCAGGGTACTGTTCATTAAGTGGTTTTCTTCGGTAAAACCCTCTTCAAGTACAGCAATTGCTGCAGGAAGCCAGCGCTGAGGAAAGAGTTTTTCGTATTTTCTGCCCACCCGGTATTCATTAATTTCTGATTCAATAAGCTTCAGCATAGCCGTCTTTCCATCTTCAGTAAGCGGGTCAAGGTTTTCTGCTTCAATCCAGCGACGCAGCGCTTCAAAATTGGGTACAATCAGTGCAACGGTATATGGGTTCTGATTATTGAAGAGCATACACTGGTCGATATATTTTGACTGATTGATAAAGGCTTCCTCGATTCCTTCCGGACTGTATTTTTCACCATCATCAGAAATAAGCAGACTCTTAAATCTTCCCATGACATACAAAAAGCCATCAGCATCCAGGTAACCCATATCTCCGGTATGCAACCATCCGTCTTTTATGGTTTCCTCAGTGGCTTTTTCATTATTCCAGTAGCCAACCATTACATTTTCACCCCGGATAACGATTTCTCCTTTTTCCCCAGGAGGTAATTCATTGCCATCATCATTACAAATTTTCAGATCCATGGGTTTTACCAGCACACCAGAAGAACCCATTTTATGAATAACAGGACCGTTGGAGGAAATAACCGGGGAGGCTTCTGACAGGCCATATCCCTGGTACATAGGAATGCCTATGGCATAGAAAAATCGTTGTAACTCAATATCCAGGAGTGCTCCGCCTCCCACAAAAAATTTAAGTTTACCACCAAAATTTTCTCTGATTTTTGAAAACAGGATCTTGTCATACAACCTGTACATAGGCTTATAGATCGCTCGCCAACCCTTTCCTTTATTAAAGCCATTGCCGTTATAGGCATAGGCCGTCTTTAGCGCTCTCTTAAAGAGTTTTTGAACAGTAGCCCCTTTTTCCTGAATGCCCTTCTCAATATTTTTGCGGAAATTCTTGGCCAGTGCCGGTACACTTAGCAGAAATACAGGTTTTACTTCCTTAATATTTACCGGAATATTCTTCAGACTTTCCATTGGAGTTTTGCCATTTTGTACCGAGGCAATAGGCGCTCCGCATTTGATAAGTGTATAAAGACCTACTGTATGTGCAAATGAATGGTCCCAGGGTAATATAATCAAAGAGGTATACCACGACGGAACATTAAAGAGGGTAAGAGATTGTTCCACATTAGCAGTATAATTGCGATGGGACAGGATAATCCCCTTAGGATCAGCAGTTGTACCCGAAGTATAACAGATATTTGCATAATCACTGCCCTTTACACCCTTCCATCGTTCTTCAAAAACAGGTTTGTTTTCTTTTAAATAATCTTCTCCCTTTTGTTGTACTTCAGTAAAGAGTATTTCTTTTTCATGATAGTCTTCCTGTTCATCCAGTAAAATGATCTTCTGCAAAGACGGTACCTGTGTTTTGAGAATAGACAGTTTGCGTGCCTGGTTCCCCGATACAATAATCATTTTTGAACCTGAATGATCAAGACGAAACTTAATTTCTGAAGCATCACCCAGTTTTACTGAAAGCGGTAC
This sequence comes from Bacteroidales bacterium, assembly GCA_035638655.1. Taxonomy (GTDB): domain Bacteria; phylum Bacteroidota; class Bacteroidia; order Bacteroidales; family DASQZP01; genus DASQZP01. The sequence continues at coordinate 6,834 of DASQZP010001008.1, read as the reverse complement.
ACTTACCGCTCCTGCAAACAGAATTCCCAGTTCGCCCACCACCCAGTCGTTCCTCCCTTCAGACAATAATGCGATACGGTCACCTTTTTCTACCCCCAAAACCATCAGTCCTGCAGCGAAATTGTGTACCTTTTTCTGAATATCATTAAATGAGGTTGGTTCATACTCAGTTCCGGTTTTTTCCAACATCATTGTATTTTCGCCATATTTACCGACGCTCTCTTCAAAAAGTTTGTTGATTGTGATCATGTCATTGTTCAATTAGTTTTCCGGGTTCAAGGTACTTATTTTTTCAAAAATTACGAATTCAAATTCTGGTATGTGCACCAATCAGAATTCCAGCACAAAAACAGCACCCTTATCTTCACCGGAATAGAAGTTAAGTTTGCCGTGATGCAGTCGCATGACCTGTCTCGAAAAACTTAATCCTATACCCGACCCTTTCTCTTTAGTTGTAAAAAACGGAATAAATATTTTTTCGTGCATCTCCTTAGGAACGCCGGGACCATTATCAGAAATTTTCAGAACAGTCTTCTCATTTTCACGGTATGCATCCATGAGAATCATAGGATTTAAAGTAGATTCGAGCGCTTCAGCAGCATTTTTTATCAGGTTTACCAAAACCATCCTTATGAGTTTTTCATCAGCAACAATGGTAAGATCCTCACTGTCGGTTTTCCATTGTAATGTTACTCCCTGTTGCTCAATTTGTTCCTTTAGCAATAATTTGATATTCTGAAATAATAAACCCACATTAATCTTTTCAAAACTAGGAGCCGGCAGGCGTGTTAAATCCCGGTAGTGTTGTATAAAACTGGCAAGTCCCCTGCTTCGCTCCTCAATAAGCGTTGCGCTCATTCTGATATCTTCAACATCTTCTGTGGTTAAAACGCCCTTAACCTCCTCTGAATCCCCGCCCTTCATAATATTTCTTATCGTTGCGGCAAGCGTGGTTAACGGGGTTATATTGTTCATAATTTCATGTGTAAGCACCCTGATTAGCTTTTGCCATGATTCCAGTTCCTTCTCTTCCAGTTCATTTCTGATATCCTGGAGAGAAATGATTCTGATCCGCTTATTCATCATCTTTACAAGTGAGGCTTCAACCAACAATTGCAACATTTCTCCGTTGCTGATAATACGAACCGTTCTTGTTTCACCGGGCTTCAGCTCTTTCATTACCTTCACTACCTCTGACTGTTTCTGCTCCAGCATATTAAGGCTGCGAATACAACCTGTTCCCAGATAACGTCTTGCCGATTTATTGAATAAATCTATATACCCTTTTTCATCGATAGAAATTATACCCGTATTTATATTTTCAAGCAAATCAAGGTAGTAATTAAGCCTGCTTCCGGTTTCAAGCCTGTTAAGCTGTATCTCAGCGATAATATCATCAAATGAACGGGTGAGCCCCCGAAACATTTTTTCAGTGTATGCCGAAGAGAATTTCACGGAGGTATCCCCGCTTTTCATAGAAAGAAGAAACCTGGCCAGCTGCCGGTTTGTTTTGTTAACATAATACAACAGCGAACCAATCTGAATTATAATAATGATGGTCAGTGCTGCGGCAGTGAAAAAACGTTCGGGTATTTTAATGATATATACGAGAAGTAGGGTATTAAGTACAATTAGAATTATGCGGAAAACAATAACAGCTGAAAAGCGGTTAAATCCCATATTTGTTTATTTTTGAATACAATGTAGTCCTTGTAATTCCCAGCTCCCTGGCAGCATGCGTAAGATTTCCCCTGTGTTTTCGTAGAGCTTTAATTATGGTGTTTTTTTCAATATAAGCCAGATTAAGCGAATTCTCTTCAGGGTTTTCCTCATCCCTTATATTCAAAAAGAAATCATCCGGTTGCAATACATCCCTTTCAGTAAGGATGACAGCCTTTTCTATGGCATGCTGCAATTCACGAACATTCCCTGGCCAGTGATACATAAAAATTTTATGCTCAGCATCTTTAGAAATACCTGTTACCTTCTTATCATATTTATTTGTATATTTCTGAAGGAAAAACCGGGCAAGCTGCAGGATATCATTTCCTCTTTCCCTTAACGGAGGCAGGTTGATGACGATTGTATTGATGCGGTAAAGCAGGTCTTCTCTGAACTTGCCCTCCTGAACCATTTGTCCGGGATGTTTATTGGTTGCTGAGATAATCCTCACATCTATATTCACAGCTTTAGTTGATCCGATGCGGGTTACCTCTCTGCTTTGCAAAGAAGTAAGGATTTTCGACTGCATGGTTACCGGCAGGTTACCGATCTCATCCAGGAACAATGTTCCGCCAGTTGCTACCTCAAAACGGCCTGGCCTGTCTTCCCGTGCATCTGTAAACGCCCCCTTAACATGTCCGAATAACTCACTCTCAAACAAAGTCTCGCTAAGCGCTGCCATATCAACAGTAACAAAAACTTCTTTCGCTCTTAGTGAACGCCGGTGGATTTCCCGTGCAATTAACTCCTTTCCTGTCCCGTTCTCTCCCAGGATCATAACATTGGCATCAGTTGCAGAAATTTTATTGATGGTGTTCATCACTGTTTGCATAGCAGGTGAATCACCTATCAGCCTTGGAAAATGCCTGTCAATTCCCTCACTTAAAATCTGTTGCTGATTTTGTAATTTCTTAATTTCCCGCTTCGATTCCCTCAGATTGAGCGCAGTTTTCAATATTGCCAGCAACCTGTCATTGTCCCACGGTTTTTGTATAAAATCTGTAGCCCCCTCCTTCATCGCTTTAACGGCAAGCTCAACATCTCCGTAAGCGGTAATCAGGATGATAATAACAGCAGGATCAATCTCGTGAATCTTCCTGAGCCAGAAAATTCCTTCATTTCCGGTATTTACGCCTGCTTTGAAATTCATGTCCAGCAATACAATATCGTAGTCATTTGTTTCTATTTGAGACGGAATAAGATTGGGATTGCGTAATGTTTCGATACTTCCGAATTCGTTTTTCAGAAACAACCGGAGCGAACTTAGAATATGCTCGTTATCGTCAACAATAAGTATTTTTCCTCTTTTTGCACTGACCATATTGATCTTATACTATTTTTTCGAAATATAATAATAATTTGATTATGAATAAAAAACGACAGGCTGAATGAATAACTGATACTGGTAACTAAGCTTTTGTTTACAAACTGTACGCTACCTGTACAATAATTGGACAATATTCATAAAATATATTGCATTTTGTACTTGTTTATCAATTGATAATTAATCAAATATAATTTGTGGCATATATCTTGAAAAAATGCTGTGAAACACTAAAATAATACATTCATGTGGAAGAATTACCTTGTTACAGCCATCAGAAATATGTTCCGTCAGAAATTATTCACCTTCATCAATATTCTGGGATTGTCGATCGGAATAGCCTGCTCCGTAATGATTTTTCTCTGGGTACAGGACGAGCTGAGTTATAACAAATTCCATAAATCAGCTGACAACATATACAGAGTAGTGCAGGACCAGTATTATTCTGACAGGGAGGCATTTCATGTAACAGTAACACCGGCAGGACTGGCGCCGGTATTGTCCCTGGAGTATCCTGATTTTAAGTATGTAACCCGTTATAATCAATGGGGATATCAGTTACTAACCAGTGCAGGAGATAAACATTTTTTTGAAAATATAAAGGCCACGGACAGCACTTTTTTTAAAATTTTTAGCTTTCCTTTTCTTGAAGGTGATCCGCAAACAGCGCTTCGTAATATTACTTCGGTGGTAATCACGCATCAGATTGCAAAAAAGTATTTTGGTGATGACTCACCCCTGGGCAAAACCATAACATTGAACGGACATTATGCACTGACAGTAACTGGTGTTGTGGCCGATATTCCGAACAATTCAAGTATCAAATTTGATTTTCTGGTACCTTTCAGGTTTATGAAAGAGCTTGGAAGCAATATTGAGGATCTGGGAAATAACAGTTACTACACTTTTGTTATGCTCCCACCCGGCATCAGTGAGCAGGAGGCAAGTGCCAAAATTAAAAACCGGTTGAGGGTGAACAATGATGAAGGGGGCTATCTATATCTGCAATCCCTTACCAAAATGCATCTGTATAACCTGGGAGGCGGAGGAGGTATTGTTAATGTTAAAATATTTTCAATAATTGCTGTGTTTATTCTGCTCATAGCTTGTATAAATTTCATGAATCTTTCAACTGCGCGCGCTTCTAAGAGAGCCAGGGAAATAGGTATTAGGAAAGTGATCGGTGCTTCACGCGGAAAACTTATCAGTCAGTTTATTGGTGAATCATTAATTGTTAGTATTATAGCCGTATTTTTTGCCATGATCTTTGTGGAAACCATGTTGCCCACCTACAACCAAATCACAGGCAAAAACCTGATACTCAATTACAACCCGCAAACGATCGGCATACTGGCAATAATCACAGTTTTAACAGGTTTGGTTGCAGGCAGCTATCCGGCTTTTCTGCTCTCCTCCTTCCGGCCTGTAAAAGTATTGAAAAGTAAAAATTTTGGAAGCAACGGCTCTCCGCTGTTCAGAAAAATTCTGGTGGTATTTCAGTTCAGTTTGTCAATAATCCTCATCATTTGCACCATCATTATTCACAAGCAACTGGCCTATCTGCAAAACAAGGAACTGGGAATTAATAAAGACAATGTGGCTTATATTCAGCTAAAGGGAAATATGATAAATAAGATGCCACTGCTCAAGGACCGTCTGCTCGAAAATAAAGACATTCTAAGTATATCGTTTTCCAACAGCTTCCCCTGCAGATCCTGGTCCAACGGTGGCGGCTGGAACTGGCAGGGAAAAGATCCGGAAACAAATCCCCTGGTAACAACTTCTTCTGTAGATTATGATTTTGCTAAGGTGTTTGACATCAAATTGGATAAGGGCCGATTTCTGTCAGCTGACCATCCATCCGATACTGTCCAACCCTACGGCATCGTAGTTAATGAAACCTTTGCCAAAATAATTGGGAAAAAAGACATCATCGGAACTATCCTGACAAACTGGGGAAATAATTCCTTCCAGGTTATCGGTGTAGCTAAAGATTTTCATTTCACCCCTGCCACAGAAGCAATTGGTCCTATGGTCATGTTTAATGATCCTTCCCGTTACTCCTACATGTTTATCCGCATCAATGGGAAAAGAACCCCTGAAACTATTGATTATATAAAAAAAGTATATTCATCTGTTATACCGGGTTACCCTTTTGATTATGATTTTGTAGATGCTGTATACAGCAACCTGTACAAGGGGCAGGCACAGCAGCAGAAAATCTTCGGGATTTTTGCTTTTCTGGCCATATTTATTTCCTGCCTGGGCTTGTTTGGCCTGTCCACTTACCTGACCGAACAAAGAACCAAAGAAATCGGGATCAGAAAAGTAATGGGCGCCTCCGTTTACCGGATTTCAGTAATTCTTTCCAGGGAGTTTGCCTGGCTTGTATTAATTGCTAATCTTATTGCCTGGCCACTGGCCTACTTTTACCTGAAGAGCTGGATGCAGGATTATGCCTATCACATTGATATACATTGGTGGATATTCCTCTTTGCCGGTTTAATCGCCCTGTCCATTGCCATGGTTACCATCAGCATTATTACTATCAGGGCAGCAAATTCCAATCCTACCAATTCGCTCAGGTATGAGTAGATAATTGCGCAAACGGGAAGTTTATTGAAAGTAACAAGGTGACAAGGTGACAAGGTGACAAGGTGACAAGGTAACAAGGTGACAAGGTAACAAGGTAACAAAGTGACAAGGTGACAAGGTGACAAGGTGACAAGGTGACAAAGTGACAAAGTGACAAGGTGACAAAGTGACAAAGTGACAAAGTAACAAAGTGCGGTACCCCTTCTCTTCCGAAATTTGAGATGAGTATTTGGCAGAATCCTGTTTATTTTTATAATTATTTTAATAGTTTTACATCTTGATATTTGTTCATAGTTACATGTCAATCTCCTGATATTATTTCAATTGACTTTATTACTTAACAGAAGATACATGGAACATAAAAATTTTATAGCTTTATGAAAAAGATACTGACAGTAACGATCATATTCCTGTTCACCATGACGGTATATACCAAAGCCCAGGAAGTTAAATGGTATACAATTGAAGAAGCAGTGGCGCTGAATAAAAAAGAGCCACGCAAAATACTTGTTGATGTTTACACTGACTGGTGCGGGTGGTGTAAAAAGATGGACAAAGAAACCTGGGAGAACCCGGTAATCGCCAAATATCTAAATAAGAATTTTTACCCGGTTAAGTTCAACGCCGAATCCACCAAACCCATTGAATTTGAAGGTCATACTTTTGTAAACAAGGGTGAAGGAACCCGTTCATCACATCAGTTTGCCGTTGCCCTGCTACAGGGAAAAATGTCTTATCCCTCCATTGCCTATATGAATGAAGACCTTCAGTTACTGGCTGCAGTTCCCGGATACCGTACCGCTGAACAGATTGAACCACTGCTGCATTTTATTGTTGAAGACAAGTACAAAACTGAAAGCATGGATGAATATATGAAAACATTTAAGGGCAGTTTTACAGCAGATAAATAGTGACAGGAGACGGGAGACGGAAGTCCGAAGTCCGAAGGAAAAAAGATTACGGCATGCCCGATAGATAATGGGGAAAATGAGAGATGAGTTGAGAGGTTGAGGAGTTGAGAAGTTTAGAGAAGTTTAGAGAAAGAGATTTGGGTTTGAGGGTTTGAAAGTTTGATATTGTTTTCTCGTTTTGACACTATCAAAAATTGATAAACGCTGCAAGTCACGTAGTGACGACATTATGGTAGAATGAGAGGTGAGAAGTTTAGGAGTTGAGGAGTTGAGGAGTTGAGA
>DASQZP010001007.1:0-4084 GCA_035638655.1 Bacteroidales bacterium | reverse complement strand
GTACGGTTTTGTTTTTAGGGTCTTTGCTCTTCAGGAAATACTTTTTCTTTACAGACAGAGGGATTCCATTTACCCTGTCCAGGTCATATATGGCAGTACGGGCCTTATCAAGAATTCTTGTCGACAGGTCGGTAGCAATTACAGTGTAATCGGCCCGCTGGTATCTTTCAAGGAAAGCGCTTATAATCATAGCAATAGTATATGGTTCTTCACCGCTTGAACAGCCGGCACTCCAGACCTTGATTTTTTTAAGCTGATGGTTGAAAATAAGGTCAGGAAGAACAACTTCGCGCATGAAATCGAAGTGTACCGGTTCCCTGAAAAAGTCGGTTTTATTTGTGGTAACCAGATCAATCATCCTGATCAGCTCAATTTCACGCCCTTCACGGCTGAACACATACGCGATATAATCCTTGAAAGAGTTTATTTTTAGCTCGGAGAGTCGTTTTAAAAGGCGACTCTGGAGCATAACTTTTTTTTCTGCAGGCATTTTAATACCCAACTCCTGGTTTATGAAGGAACTCAGCTTTGCAAAGTCCTTTGCCGTCATCTGAATCTTATAATACGGGTTCTGATAATCGGCATTTTTGTTTATAAGACACTTATCCTGCATGCGTTATAAGTCTGTATAAGATTGAGTACGTAAATGAAAAAGCGCCGGTGAACCGGGTTTATCTTTTTTTGAATATCTGTGCGTTTGGTACAACCTGCTCAAATTTGTCCTTAAACGCAGGAGGCAGTTTCTGCGTTTGTTCCATTGCCAGGAATCCGCCATCGAGAAGTGAATCATAAAACATCTCAATGATTCGTAAACGCTGTTCATGCGTTTGATGGAGAAGAACATTTTTGCAGAGTATCAGGCTGAAACCAGAAGCAGTGGGAACATTATCCAGGAGGTTTTCCCTTTTAAACAGGATTTTTGATCGCAAATCATCCATGACCCTGAATGCAGGAGGCTGGTCTGAAATTTTACTGAAATATTTCCCCAGCATTTCTGAAGGTATTCGCCGGACTTTCTCAAAAGGGTATTCTCCTTTGCGAATGATCTCGCTAAACTGGTTACTAATATCGATGTCGGTGGCATGTACTTTCACATTTTTGAAGCTGTATTTGCCAAGTTTTTCGGCTAGCAGGATCATAAATGTATAAGGTTCCTCACCGGAGGCACACCCTGCATCCCAAATCCTGATTTTACTGCGTCCCATGGCAAAAGGCACAAGATGATCAACAATTTTTTCGAGTGTTTGCCAGTCCCTGAAAAAAAACGTAAATGCCATATTATTCTGTAAGATGATGAGGCGGGGCGGATTCGTTTTCAAACCCCGCCCTGCCTTAACGGCAGGACGGGGATCAGAAAACTAACTAATCTACCTAAAGTTACACCTATGAAAAAATTTAAAATTTCTCGTAATTATTGTCCAGGTGATCTTTGCCCATGTCCAGGTTCACGCCTTTCGTATTTGATTTTTCATTAAGGAGTGCATCCTGCAGGCCATTTCTTTTGTGACCATTGGATCCCGGATTGATTTTCACAGCCGAAGCAAGGGCCTTATCGGCCTTCTGACCATATACTTTTTTCTTCTTTTTCTGGGACTCATTTATCAGTTTGAAGAATGAGATCATCTCAAGAAGCTGTTCAGCCTGTCCGGCCAGTTCTTCGGAGCTTGTGGCCATCTCCTCGGAGGAAGCCGCGTTTTGCTGTGTCACCTGGTTAAGTTGCTGGATGGCATTGTTCACCTGGTCGGCACCGGAGTTTTGCTCGATGCTGGCTGCAGCAATTTCCTGCACCAGTTTGGCCGTTTTTCCGATTTCGGGCGCGATGGCAGCCAGGAGCTTGCTCGACTCGTCGGTAGCCTTCACACTGTTTTTGGTCAGTTCATCGATCTCTACGGCTGAAATCTGACTTCTTTCGGCAAGTTTTCGCACTTCGGCAGCCACAACAGCAAAACCTTTACCATGTTCACCGGCACGGGCAGCCTCAACGGCCGCATTCAGGGCAAGGATATTGGTTTGACGCGCAATCTCACCTATAATCGAGACCTTATCGGCAATCTCTTCCATAAACTTAAGCGTCTCAGATGAAGCCTTGTTTACCTTGTCGATGCCTTCCGAAGCATTCAGTGCAATCTTCTCGGTCTGCTGTGCATTATCGGTATTTTGCTGGATATTGGCCAACATTTCTTCCATTGAGGAAGACACCTCCTCGGCCGAAGACGCCTGTTCGGTTGCACCCTGGCTGATCTGCTGTGAAGTCGAACTCATCTGCTGACTCGATGCTGATATATTGTCGGATGCGTTCTGGAACTCGGTGATAATTTCTGCCGTTGATTTAACCATTTCGTTCAACGATTCCATCAACTCGTCATTATCCGAACGTTTTTTGAGATCAACTGTCAGGTCGCCATCGGCTACCATTTTGGCCTTATTGATTATCTCATTAATAGAATTAATCAAGAGGTTAAGATTATTCTTTATAGAATTAAATTCCCCTTTATAATTTTCAACAATTACCTCTGGCATATCACCGATCGCAATACGGGCAACATGATTTGCCGCCATATTGAGTGGATTAATCAATGCATCGAGAGTATTGTTTATTCCTTCTATAATCGCTCTATAATCTCCCTGGTGCTTAGTTGCGTCAGCCCTGGCACTAAGATTTCCTTCAAGTGCTGCATCTGCAAGCAGATTGGAATCAGAAATAAGTGCTCTTACATTGGTACGAATAAGATTAAGTGATTGTGTGAGAACAATCTGTTTTCCTGGGAGATCTCTCATTTTTTGCGTCAAATCACCATTTGCATAATTGTTCATCACCTCAATTGATTCAAGCACAGGTGAAATAACAATATCAAGTGCATCATTTATTCCTTCAGCTAGTTTAAGATATCCTCCTTCCAATTTGTTTGCCTCACATCTGACTTCGATATCACCGGACTTTTGCCCATGAATCATTTTAGTAATATCATCACTCAGATTATCAAGTGCATCAATACATCTGTTAATACTATTTTTAATCTCATTAAAATCGCCGTTGTAGTTGTCTGTGATCTTTTCAGGGATATCTCCATTACCAATGCGATCAATGTATTCTGCAGCCATATTGAGAGGCCCAATAACAGCATCGAGAGTATTATTAATTCCTTTTGTGATGTCCCTGAACTCTTCATTTGTTTCCAAAATGTCAGCCCGTGCATCAAGGTTCCCATTCACCGCTGCACTCACAAGCTTATTCGTTTGCTCGACCACTGATTTTATAATTTTTTGGATATTTCCGGCGATTATCACACCAAAAATAATTGAAAGCAAAACAGCAATAATGATAAGGACAGTCATAAGAGTCATAGAACTGTTTGCCATCTCTGTATTTCCATCTGACAGGGTTTTGCCTTTATCCAATTTTGAGGTAATCATGTCGTCCCTTGCCTCTACCATACGGTTCCTTAATGGCACCATAACTTTATTCATATGATCCACCTTGCCAGCATTGTCATGATTTCGGATCATTTCTTCCAGACCAGATAACTGACTCACATAATCATTAAAAGCTTTCTGAAATTCCTGTGTGACCTTTTTGTCAGACTGGTCTAGTAATAGTGCCTCATACTTACTAATCTGATCTTCAAAATCAGGTTTTATGTCTCGTATTTTATTTATATAAACCATGGCGTCAGTAATGGTATCAGCACTCATGGCAAGTGCATAATTAACACGAATCTCCTGTGAATAGTCAGTTAGCTTGTTGAGTATTTCAAATGGTACCGCAACCTGTTCGTATAATCGGTTATCGGATTCCTCCATTCTTTTCATATTTCTAATTGCATATAATCCCAGTATTCCCGCAATTATTGCAACCAGGACAAAACTCACCAGTAGTTTCGTCCGGATTTTCATCTTGTTTAACATTTTTGTTCCTCCAGTTATTAGGTTATTTTTTATTGGTTATTTTGCACTAGTGGCTTTTGCTTTATTACCGGTGTTTTTACCGCTTTTTTCATCTTTTGTCTGCGGCTTACTGTCTTTTTTGTCAGTATCACCGGCGGCCTTATTGACACTCATCTCAATTTGTTCCTTAAAGTCGATA
>DASQZP010001006.1:0-3336 GCA_035638655.1 Bacteroidales bacterium | reverse complement strand
ATAGTCACTTAATCACTTAATTTAACTTTATTTTAAAGGTAAACGTGACGGATGGCTTAGTTGCCCTTGGGCTGCATAAGCAAGTCTTTCAGTCCAACGATTAAAAAACTGTTCAGTATTCTCGTCATCTATATATTCTGGTCCCCATGCCACTTGAAACATCCCCATGATTCGGGAACTCAAAGCTATATCGGCTTCTTCAAGACTATCTAAATAATGTGGTTCATATGTATACCTCCTCTTAGAATAAGGATTTGCAAAATATGAAACTTCACGCCACCTATATTCATCAGTCGAATGTTGCTTTGCATACCATAGGGATGAACTCCAAACATATTGCGGGTTCTGTTGAACTGAAGCTATAACAGCGCCAGCGATAACATCCCAACCTGAACTTGAAAATACTCCTTGATCAATAGGTTTATTAAATAATTCTTTCATTTCAAGTGTAGCATCTCCCAAAATAACTTTATTCGAATTTAATATCTTAGCCGTTGGAGCTGAATTAATAATTTGTTCGAATAATTCCCTACGAATAGATTTAAAAATTGACATTGCTTCTTTATATAGAGAAATTCTCCGCGAATGTTCTTGCTTCTCTTTTTCTCTTTGTAATTCTTCTTCACTTTCTTTTTCTGCTATTTTAGCACCAACTCCTGATAGAATGGTATTACCTTGATTTCCAGAATGCGAGGCATTCTCATCTAAAAATGTTGTAAGAATCGTTTTTACTCTTTGTATACTTGGCCGGGAATCTGGTGTCTTTCTTGCCATCATTGTAAGAAGTGAACGTAATTTAGGATGAATGGAATCTAAAGAAGGAAATTGTTCATTTATATGTTGATACCGAAAATCGGTTAATGATGGTCCTTTAAAAGGTGAATCACCATTTAATAATGTATATCCAATGCAACCTAAAGCATATATATCAGTTGCGTTAGTAACTTTTTCTAATCTCCATTGCTCAGGAGCAGCATATTCTGGACTCAAGCATCCTTTGAGAGTTCTTAATGATGTCGACTCTTCTACAAATTTTGCAATCCCAAAATCTGCAACTTCCCATTTCTCGTTATAGTATAGAATGTTACCTGGTTTGAGATCCCTATGAATTAAATGCGAAACTTCAATTAACCCGTTAACAATCTGTAATAAAATTTCAATAGATTCTTTCTCTTCTAAGCTACCATGTTCCTTTATCAAATAATCAAGACTTTTCTCAGCACGCGGCATTACAATAAAATATCTTTCACTATTGGCGTCTTGACCGGAATCCAAAACCGGCATTACATTATTATATGTTTTTTCAACAATTTCCCCAGCGATACGTAATTCTCTATAAGCTGCATTCTCAGCAGAAATTTTCAGACGCTTTACAGCGACTTTATTTTCGTTTTCATCCATACCATGGAAAACGGCACCAAATCCTCCTTCTGGTCCAATAGGTTTATTCGGATCATATTTCCAAGATCCCTTAATTAAGCGAATTGTTTCCATTGTTTATATTTTGTAAATGCAATTTATTGAATATCAATCTATTACTAATTATTCAATGATCATATTTCCAGCAACAATTCCCGGATTACTTCCAAATGATATTTTTCCTCTTCCGATAGTGAACTCTTAAAATGAGCAACCTTATTCCGTGTTACTCTGATACTATCCAGGCTTTTGATAAATTCCTTTCGATCTAACCCATTTAGATCGATCTTTTCCCAATTTTCTTTATGACCAATAATATCCAGATACTCGGAAAATGATAATTCATTGATTTTTAAAGAATCATCTTTTGCTTCTTCAGGCGGCAATGATTTTTTTACTCCATCAAGTACGAGTCCTCTTTTTTTAATGATATCCCGAAGGGCATCTTCTATGTACCACAATTCCATATACGGCTTAAGGAAATCGTTAAAGCGCATTATCAAATCATAAGTTGTAATAATGCCAGAAAGCTTATCTGTCAGCTTACTCTTGGTTGACCTTACAAATATATATTCTTTTTTAGCAGTTAGTTTCAGATATTTAACAATTGGTTTTTCTTCATCAATAAAAACAGATTCTTCTAAACAATCCCTTACTGTTTTAATGGTCTTATTCATCAGCTCTGCTTTGCCGATTGATTTCCAGCTAATAGCTTTGATATGCTTTTTGTTTTTATCCACCACCGCAAGTTGAGAATAATCATTCAAGGCCATTATACTTTTAGCCTTATTAATCGGGGTATCTATACTAATCGGCTCATATATTTCCCTTGTAAGATCTTTTACTTTTAATTCATCATTCATAAAAATGCCCATTGTTACATAACGAATAATATATTATCAGCACATCTGTATGGAGTAAATTAACAGGATTATTTATAACCACAAGAAATAAAAGTTGCATTCCTTAATCACTTAATCACTCTATCAATTATGCCCCATAACATAACAGACAACCTAATACTAATCGACAGAGAAACGCTGGAAGATATCATATCACGAAAGGTCAAAGAAGTTTTACAAGAGACGTTGCCAGGTTTACTCCGGCATCAAAGTTATCCCAAATGGCTGGGTCGGAAAGAAGTAAAAGATATATTACATGTAAGCGATGCCCAGCTACAATATTTACGTGATAGCCGGCAAATCAAGTTTTATCAGTTTGGCCGGAAAATAGTGTACAAGTATGATGATATTAGGGAATTTCTGGAGAATCATGCTGTGAAGCTGAGTAGAAGATGACAGGTCTGAAGTTCTAAAAAAGTGAGAATTGTGCTTATAAAATTGTTCTTTTTTAAGATGTTAGGAAACGTCACTAACTTAGACTGAAAGTCTTTTATGAAGGAATAGCACATCAATTAGTATGTGATATTCGTATTCATTAAGAGAATGGCCAGAAACTAACTTGTTGGTAATATTGTCAAGAAAGTTTTCATCACTAAAACCCTTTTTGCCTTCTTCAATTACCTCAAGAGCAGTTTCTAATAGTTTTCCAGTTAAGGGTTCCTCACTATAAAGCTTTCGATCGATATGATCCAACTTGTTGGCGATACTTTGATCCATTTTTTATCATCAAGTTATTTTTTAGATTTGTAAAACTTAAAATACTGTTATTAATCTCTCCAATTTTAAAATTTAACAGACAAAATGATAAGTTCGAATGTGAAACGTGCAAAAACCTGACGAAAAACTTTATCATAATGCGCCGGTATATTCATAATGTTAGGATACTTTTTCTTCATATAATTTCTGCAGTATTCTCTCAGTCATAGACTTACTCTTAATGAACTGCTTATCTTCAATGTCAACGCCACTTTCATCAATAATTTCTACTGCTTTCTCAAATATATCAAGAGCTTGG
>DASQZP010001005.1:0-2978 GCA_035638655.1 Bacteroidales bacterium | reverse complement strand
GAAAAGGGTATTTATTTTGGATATTTCGGCAAAAATGATGAAGTCGTCCGCATCGAACCCCCACTAATTATTAAAGATGAAAGTATCGATCAAATCGTGGAAGTAACGGCAGAGGTTGCTTCGGAAATGAAGAAAGGTCATATACCGAAGAAGACGGTACAGAAGATTCATGAATTTTCATCATATTGATGAATGAGTTATTGATCGACAAATTTAATCAAGGCTAAAAGGGTGGTCTCCTCCCGCTTGTTGAAGGAAGGACCCCATTAATTGAATATGTTTGATATTTTTTTAAAATAAGGCAGAAAGCGAAGTATTAAGTTTTAAGGCCGGAAACTCATCTTGACAGCACCCCGGATATTTCACACCTTTTTATGATAATTCAATGTAATATTATGATATATAATTACTTACAGGTATTCTTAGTGCTTAATAATTATAGCGGGGTTGTAGAGCGTTGCGCTCCGAGCGAAGCGATGCCCACGAAGTGAAATATCCGGGCTAATCTTTAGGAATTTGAGGAGAATTTGATAAGCATTTCACTTTTCGAGTGAAGCGAGGCCAGGAGTCCCGGATGAGACGGCCTGATAATAGCCCCGTGTTTTAACACGGGGAATGAGGAGCGACAGTCACAAAAAGTCCTGAAAGGACGACTACCTTACGTCAGAGAAATTTATAAATTGAGAATAGAACGCTGGGGCTGGGGAATCTCAATATCAGATTTATTTCGAAGCAGGAAGTCTGCAATCTGCTTGATATCCTGAATTTTAAACGTAAAACGGGATGCTTCAAGATCGATAAGCAATTCAAAATTTCCATCCAGGTTCTTTTTAATAACGGGAATGTAGTTACTGGAGAAATCGTACAATGCGTCATAGGGCCCTGGCGCTTCATGGTAGCTAAAGCTGAACATTGCTATATCCCGGAGCGAAATCGCTCTGGAAAATTCCAGGTTTTCGCCCCTGAATACTTTTATGTACAACATTTCATCTTCCAGTATAAATTCTATGACATACAGTTTTTCAATCAGTTTATAAAGGCCCCAGATCCCCAGGGCAAAACATCCGGATGTTAAAATAATCATACCGTTTTGTGCCAGCCATCCGCTGTAGTATTGCAACTGTTGCAAGAGTAAAGCGCCAACCAGAAATGCGAAAACAGTTATAGCAGCCCAACTTGTTTTATAGCTCTCTTCAAAAATCTTGAGATGCTGACGACCGGTTGTCCTATGATAATTTTCGGCAGAAATGTTCGATAGATCAGGCAAAATAGATTATATGCGACAGTTTCAGATAAATGATTTATACCGTGGTACCATTAAATTGATGCATCATATCGAACATATTATTGAAAAGCCAATAAATGCTGAATACATAAAGCAGGAGTAGGAGAATGGCAAGAATAATTAAAACCTTGGTAATGAAAAAGAACTTCTGCTGATGACTAAATGCTCGTAGAAGGAAGGTATTATCGTTTCCATGAATAAATGTATTATACGAATCTGCCGAATCTTTAAGGCGGATACCGGAAATAATCATGGGAATACCAAAAATTGCCCCGATAATCGTCAGGCTGTACAAGACGCCATAAAGGATGATGAAAATACTCACAAATTTCATATCGCGTGTCATACGTGCCACGGTAGTTTGAAGGATGTGTGCATTTTCGTAAAATTCAGACGGATTTTCATCCGATTCATCAGGATTTGTAGTATTCATGTAATAAATGCAATTAAGCGTTTATAAATTATTATATATCAAATATAACGATAAATACAAATTGCTGGAGGCGGGGTCAAGTATTAACTGCAAAATCAAATTATCGATTACGGAAATAATTACTGCGCAGTCGTTTTATAACTCTTATAACTATAAATAAACCTTTTGTTCGCATTGTTAGATTAAATCCGGATATTTCACACCTTTTTATCTAGATTAACCTGGATTATTCACCAAGAAATTTGGTGGTGGGCAATCCCGAAAGCGTACGGGACACCATCAAATTTTGCAGCATATACTCCTCTATCAAAATCCGGGCTAAGGATTGGGGAAAATTAGACCGTGCACTGTGTTTAAGATCAAGGAACTAATATTTTGGTGAAATATCCGGGTTAGGGTTAACTACGGAATAATTATTGAATAAGAAGTAAACCATTAAGCTTATCCTTGAAATGAAAGTTAACGTTAATCTATCCTTTACCCATAGGGTTCATCAAAATTTTGACGTGAACAAAAAAATTCGCGGCTTATCTAAAACTGCTCAAAATTGATAAAATGATTTTTTTAATAATTTTCGCAATACTAAATAATTACGTTAAATATTTGTTGTTAACGTGAATAATAGGGATAAAGAAATTAATTGAACCAGGAGTCTGTCGGACTTAGGAAATTTTAAAGAAAATTTGTCCCTTTGAGACAGATTTTGAGGTCTTTTGAGGCGAATAGTGGACCTATTTTCCCGAAAGCCTTCGGGACGGGTTCTGGCCAAATCTGACTAATTTGCAGTAGATTTAGCTAAGTCCAACAGGCTCCTAGTGTCAAATTAAGTCTTACTTGTCATCTACATAAGATATTGAATACCGTTTATCTAATTTGCCTAAGATATCAGGGAAGGAGTTAGACTGTAAACCGTGTGCAATGATTTCGTATCAATCTCTTAAAGGTTTATTTAACATAGATGAAGCCCGGTTTCCATGAGCAACTTTTCGAGCGAAGCGAGGCCAGGAGTCCCAGAGACGGCCTCATAATAGCCCCGGGTTTCAACCCGGGGAACAAAAGACACCATGAGCAAACAAGTCCTGTAAGGACGACACACAAGACGCCGATGAGCTCATAAGCGTATACGAAAAGGCCGAATACCCATTAGGTCGTTCTCAACATGACAATTAGTAATATGAATTTTATGTCACGAAGTGCGACATATTAGTCTTGACATGACACTAGGAGATTTAGTAACGAAAGTAAGAGTTTTTTTAGGGA